>JAATVR010000720.1 GCA_014523665.1 Nitrososphaerales archaeon TH526 | reverse complement strand
CGAAGGAGCCAAGCAGAAGTAGTCAATGCCAGAACATCAACGACAATCTGAATGAGTCAAATAAGTCATCATGACTGGTAGCCTCTTTATCAAGGCTACCTTCCCCATTTTCTACTGCAGTACGAAGTGCAGTGATTAGTTTGTTGTATCTAGGGTGAACTTGGTAAGTTGTGCTCCAAATAGGCTAAGTAAGAGCTAGTCCACAACTACTGCAAAATTTTGGCTTGCCACGGTAGGCGTTACCACATCTTGGGCATTTGTAAACATCTTTAGACTCTTCAAGGAGAGTGAGGCGCAGACTTTTCATCATGATCACAAGCCCATCAAAATCTTCTTCAGTCAGTTTCTCAATTCCCTCGACTTTGTCTTTTATGGTTGCCTTTGTCTCATTTGCTAATACTCTAGCCTTGCCTTCTGTCTTTGACTTTAATCTTTCTTGCATACGCTGAACTCTATTCTGCGAGAGTATGGTTACTAATGTTACGGCGATACCAATACCTGTAAACATCACTATTATCGCTATTGTTCTCCCGAGAGTTGATATTGGAGTATAATCGCCATATCCTACTGTTGTGATTGTTTCCACAGACCACCAAAGGGCGTCGCCTAGATTTGTTATATTCGCTCCTGGTTGTTTGTGTTCGGCCAGATATATAGTGAAAGCCCCAAGAACTATCACTAATGCAGTAAGGATTACCGGGATAATGACGCCGATGTTTGTTTGTAGGAATTTATTGAACCGGGTACTTTTCATATATAGACTAGCATTCCTGCAAATATATCTAATGCCAAAACATTAGACTCAATCTGAAAGAATCAAACAAATCATCATGACTCGTTGCCTCCTTATCTAACATCCCCTCGCCATTCTCAACCGCAGTACGCAGTGCAGTGATTAGTTTGTTGAATCTAGGATGAATAGCAACCATTCCCTGCTGATACTCTAAAAGCTAGAGTGGGCCAGCATGTTCTTATGTTCCTTGCTAAATGGTACTGGAATCACAAACATATTCTGCTATAGGAACTGCAGATCATAGACTAAAGGATAGTTGTGCTTGTAAAATGCTATCTGCTTGACATAATCAGGATCCTCATTTACTGCTTGTTTCAACGTTGATATGAATGATGGATTTGCAGCGTCAACAAATATCCTACATGAGTTATCAAATCTGATATTGTATTTATCCAGTAGTTGAACAGTCGTGATTATCATCTGGTCGAAATCTGGTCTAGAGAACCCATCTGCATAGACTACATTTACAAGGCCGTCTACTAGTTCGGTTATCACTATTCCAAAGGCATGGCTACCCTATATCGATGCGAGCAGGTACAAAATTATTTTGACACGTGCTGCTTGCCTACTTCATTACCAGACGACCGTGGACTCGTATAGGACACGAGTGGGATGGTGGTCGAAGAAGACTTTCAACTTATCTTGCCACTTCTCAGACTATTATCGGCAATACATCATTGTTTATCGCTAGCTGACTGTGGGCGAGGTTTGGGAAGCAGTGGAGTGACTGCCTTAGACACCATGAAACCTGTTACTGCTCCAATGACAATGACTGGTATAAGGTCACTCTGTCCTCCGAATAACCCCAATAGGAGAGCAATTGTTAAGGGAGCCGGGAGGAAAGCACATGCGACACCTGCCATACCTGCAAGTACACCCACACCCTGTGGAATGAATGTTAGAATTTCTGTTAGGAGCTGTCCTAGCGTACCTCCTATAAATAGTAATGGAAAGATTGGACCCCCTTCATAGCCTGTGGCAAACGATGTACCTGTAAGTAAAATCTTGACGAGCATCATCAGCAGTAATATCCCTACACCATATGCAGCCGGGTTATGAATAATTTGTAGTAACTGGTCCTGGCCAGAGTAAAGTGTCAAGGGGAGAAAAGAACCAATCAAGCCGATAACCAACCCACCTATGATAGCACAGATGACCGGTCTCTTGTTAAATCGGCCAAAGACCCAATGCATAAGTCCGAATACCAGCTTATGCAAAATCCCAATTCCCCCTGCAATCACTCCCACCAGCAATGCCCAGGAGGTCCTCCTGGTGGAGGCATGCCTCCGGGTGGAATGGGCAGCATGGGTGATATGTGAGACTGCACAAGGATATCATTTGTCAAGAACTATTTTCTTTAGAAAGCGATATGGGCCACACAGTTGCTATACTTTGAATAAACCAATATGTCCTTGAAAGAATTAATCGTTTCTATCTGTTAGAATCCCGTTTAAGTATCAATATTACTACGGACTCCCTTCTGGCATAGCCGATGCTGCAAATTGTCACGATAAAATGTGACTGCTTTGATTCTACCAGAAACTATATACTGAGTATGTGCTGCTTGACAACTATCTGTTTTTACGATAGGTTTCACGCATTTCTCCCAGCTCCAGCCTGGTTCCAATACGGCTCGACCAATCGTTACATCAGCCGAAGCTCGATGTAAATATCATCATAAAACTAATGATGGATGATGCTGCTATGTCGATGAATTCCACAAATGTGTTATTAAATGAGGCTGAAAAAGCTAGCATGATT
>JAATVR010000719.1 GCA_014523665.1 Nitrososphaerales archaeon TH526 | reverse complement strand
ATTTGATAATTTGCCTTATCAGGATACTTCTTAAGTCTTTCGAGATAAATTGGAAAGAATAGTCCGCAGTAATTGATAGGTTAGATTCTTAATTAGACTAGCAGTTAAATGTAAATTAGTATCCCTATTTACTGGTGCTTGTTTTGTTGATTCTATATGTATTTTAGTGATGTTTGATGTATCGTTTATAGTAATGTTTAAACTGCGGAGTTATATCCTCAGCTTTCACACCATGTACTTTTATTAGATGCACCATCTATCCAAAGCTCTTCTTCCGTTTCTCCTTTAGCTACATAATCGCAGCCCAACACTCCTGCGCCTGTGTCACGACATCCTAATGATAGCATAATCTGGCGTGATCATCTTCATCATATAATCCTTTTTCAAGGTGTGTGTTATATATCAATAATCATCGCGTTAAAGCATCAGGTCTAGGTATCAGTGACTTCATATGGTCCAATGGATAGATCATACTATAGTTGCAATGGTAGCGGACTATTGATACGCGAGCTTAAGCCGCATAAATCTTAGTCTTTATTCAGCAAGTCGTGGGCTTTCTGGTCTTGTTCTAGCATTATATCGAGTATATCTTGGGAACTCAGTTCATCCACATCTTTATCTAACTCTTTGGCTTTCTCTTCTATCAGGTCGGAACGTAACTCTAGTTTGATTCTATCAAATGGCGTTAGACATACGTATTTAATAATGATAAAAAATTGGTCTAATATGAGATAGGAATATGGAAAATGAACAGAAACAGATCTTGGACATTCATATATTATAAGATATTCGTTTTGTTACTAACTACAGGCGGTGTCATGACAATAGCCTTGAGTTCAAACTATGAAATAGATGGTGCAAAAGCAGAAAATACAATAGAAGACATAAATTTTGATGCCCCGCTCATGGAGACATATTAGCTGTCTAAGTCTTCTGACTTACATTCACTGTCTAATCCCATCATATAAGACAGATGGGAAGGTTCAAGCAATGACACGGAGGAATGAACCTAATAGATGTGGTTTTTCCCAATGGGATCAGGTATTACAAAAGAGGGCAGAAGAGCAAGGAAGGGATTTGGATTAAGAATATCTAGCCGATTGCCGTAGATTCACCGTATTATTGACTTTGAGACAAGAAAAAAACCTAACATACAGTTCTACGAATTCACAAAATGAATACTTAAAACTTTGTAAATTGGTAATGGGGCCAAAAAGATTTACGTTATCCAAGTGGCCGCCACTACCATAGTTTGAGTGTACGTACTATTAGACAAACTAATTTAAAAATATTATTATAAGGAGATATGAGATGGACAAAGCTTAGTCTAACTGACTTGAGACCATTTCCGCATCCATGCGTGGCTGTAGCTGCAATAATTAGTGGCTTTCTTGTTGCTTTTATGGTTGCTGCATTTGTCTCAATCGGAGCCATTGTCATATCTAATATGACTCATATACATGAACCAATAAAATAACTTCAAACCTATCTCATACAACTTCGGGTCCGATATAGATAATCTATTCGAAAGTACAGCGATATAGATAATCTATTCGAAAGTACAGCGGCCTAAATAGAGAACACTGCTAGTCTGATATCCGAAAAACCTTTTTACTAGAATAAGTCCTTTTTATAATTGGTGGACGGCAAACATAAAGAAACAAAAGTTAAATTCCTTCCACAAGACTGCTATTATTCTATTAAAGTGTATAGAAAGGAAACCCGGTATAAGATATAGACAACTTTTACGAAAGACTAATTTGATAAACAGTGTACTATCATACCACTTAGGAACCATAGAGAATTCAAAAAGCATAAGGGCTAATAGGATTAGCTACAGTCGAACTAGCTACTATCCAACGTATGTAAATAAAAGAGATTGGAAAGCCATTGAGTGTATTTCAAATAGTACCTCCACACAAATAATACGATTTTTAATTAACAGAAAATATGGTGCTAAATTCAAGGAAATAGTAAAACACACACAAAGAGCCCCTTCAACTATTTCATACCACTTAAAAAGATTAAAGGAGGCAAGAGTCGTTTCGGTCTATCAGGATATTTTTCACAGATATAGGCTACTAAATAAACATAGAACATTACGGATACTTTCTAACTATAGTTAAATAGCTCAAAAGTATTCTGATGAGTCTTAATTCTCTGCAAATTTGTAAAACTAAAGACTTCTGAGTAACTTGAAAAAATTAGACAGGAGGTCCGTTCAGAGAAATAAGAGAAGTTCGCAGATACTATTAAAGACATATGCCCTTCAGGGTCCAGCGGTCTCATTTGACCCAATATGTTGTATAGCTGTTCCGTGTATCGACACAGTTACAGAATATTTACCACCTTCATTGAAGTTTAACGTTCCATTTGATGTATTTACTAATGCAATATCAGTTATGCCTCTAGGTAATTCTGCATGATACAAACATGATCTTCCTTTAGCAGACAAATCTAAATTCTCTCCATTAAGAGTACCATTATTGATAGCATTTCCAATGTCCAAAGTCTTGAGATTAGGAGCAATTCCTGTTATTATTGCTACTTTTGGACTTCCAATTTCATTACATGGAACCTTCATTGCAACATGACTATGTCCTTCAATACTCGTAGCAAAGGGTGTAAGATCCATCAATAATATATAATCTCCATTAGTTAGTTGCCCATTAAGAGGAATATGCTCTGAAACAATGAGATTGTCAAAAGTATGTTCTGCATGTTCTTGTACTGAAGTATTATCCATTATTGGCATCGATTGGCTCGATACATCAACTACGCCTAGATGACCCACATATGTCAATGTTACTACTATTGCCAATATTGACCCAAAGTTTGGTTTATCGCTTCTGAATCTGTTATAATTCATTGAAGATAGTTAGAGAAAATAATATTTAAGGTTAATATAATAGGGATCCATGCAATACGACTTTGAGCTTATTACCTCTTGAAAGTACTACCGTTCATATTTAGCGTCTTGTACTAGAGAAATGATTAAGTAGCATGCATCAAAGATATTTCTTAATGCATACAAAGATATTTCTTACTCTGCTGCTCTTCTTCTCGCCCACTTGTTGTATTCGTCTTTATGTATGCAGCATCAAGGGATCTTCAATCATATGTGAAGTTTTTTGATAACTTAGGGTCCCAACTAAATTGGATAAGCCAAAATAGAATCAGTAATCAGGCAATTAGGCTGTATAATCATTATATTGAATAAAATGCATTACACTTGCAATGACAGAAAGAAACTAATTCTATCCTGCAGTAATAGTTGTCTTTGCTATGTCTTTTGGAGCTGGAGGACTAATAACAGGAATCGCACCTACTTTTGCTTTTGCTTCACCTATTTCTGGCAGTATCGACCAAGGTGCCGCTAAAATGCACCTTGCCTAGATGAGGCAATGAAAGCTCTACAGGCTGGTGATACTGCAGGAGCAGAGACGCACATGAAAGAAGCTGATAAGGCTCTACAACAAGGTGCCGCTAAAATGGACCTAGATGAGGCAATGAAAGCTCTACAGGCTGGTGATACTGCAGGAGCAGAGACGCATGCCCAGATTGCTCAAAATAGTCTGCAGTGAAATTGTTGTTAGAAAAAGGAAAAAGAGGATGACACATTTACTCGCAATTCTTGTCATTTGTATGCTTAATTGAAATTGCTTTATCTTTATTGGTGGCGTATCGCATAAATGAATGAAATTTTTTGAAGAGTATAACTTTGCCATCTACCAAGACTGTTATCGAATCTTGAGCTCTTACTTGTTTACTGATTTTCAATTCATTATGTGAGCAAAAACAGTACTGATTACATAGAAACATTTTTTTACACATGTAATATGTTTTTGCTGCACAAACAATAGAGCAAGCAAATGCATCTGAGATTGGGTTTCCAGTTTCTTTATCCTTAATAGTTATTGTAAGATAGGTCTTTTCTCCTATCTTTACAGGATTCTTTGTATATGAGTACTCTACTAAGGATTGGTTTGGTATTTGTGAATTATTGTCACGGTCTACTATTCCTTCAAATAAGGATGAAAACTTTCCCCTGCAATGTCATCTGTTATACCACAGAAACTATCCCCGTCAGTGGACTATAGTAAAAGTATAATAAGTCAAAATCAAAATCACATATGTGCTAAAAAATAGGTTCAAGAGGATCCTTGCGACTCTGGACGGATCTGCAAATTCTATAAGAGGAATGAATGAAGCAATCTCGCTTGCTAGACAATCTGAGGGAACAATAACTGGCATATACGTTTTACCTGGATTTCCTAGTGAATTTACAAGTACATTAAACAATTATAGAGAGTATCTATTGAAAAAAACAAGGAAATTCATGTCTGATGCGAAAACCAGTGCTGGAAGACACGGAATAGATTTTGAAGAAAAGATTTTAACGTCAAACGATACTGTAAACACAATAGTGAATTTTGCGAAATCAGACAAGTTTGACATCATAGTCATAGGAGCTAGGGGCTCTGGATCTCCAAAATCTGAATTTTTTGGCAGCGTATCAAATGGTATACTTCACAGCTGTAGCATACCTGTTCTTGTAGTAAAATAATATGAGGTCTGTCCATCGGCAATTTGTGAATTAGGTTTAGATAGCGCTTACAATATTACAGCAAGCTGATAATACACTTAAGAGCACTGAATATCTAAGAGAAGTTTCTGAAGAACAATGCATTCTGCTTACCGTAGATTATTTTATGAGGATAAAGGACAAGATCGGCTTGGAGGAATCGAGATTCTATTAGAAAACGTTCAGCGGATCACTGAAATTTGTCGCGAGCCTCTCCACCGAGAAGCCTTCTTGTTTCAGTAGCAGTTCTAGAGCGCTGCGTTGTTCTCGAGTTATATTGTTACTAGGCAAAGGGAATGGATCTTCTAGTTGCGCCAGTGCCGAGTGCACTACAGTAAAGTTATCAAATATCGTTGGCAGGCTGCAGAGCAGAGATAGATTTTTTGTCCATTTACCTCTGGAGTGTATTGTGCTGCCTTCTAGTCGATCCGCATATTATATACTGGATCTTTTGAAGCCATATCATATATATAGTAACATAATATTTACAGATATAAAAGAAATCCTAGCGTGTCATTTTTTTAATCCAGTAATTATTTTGACATTTGGATACTAAATAATATTATGTGCTTACTGAATGTATATCTCTTCATATATCTGCTATTCAATCTTGGCTCGCTTGAGGCTAATCGCATTCAGTGCAACGACAAGCGAAGAACCAGACATTGCAATGGCTGCAAATTCAGGTCTAAGTATTAGACCGATAGAAGGCTGTAATATTCCTGCGGCTATTGGAAAAGCAATAATATTATAACCTGCAGCCCACCAAAGGTTTTGACGCATTTTCCGTCTGGTTGAACGACTGATGAGAATCACTCTAACTATGTCCAGAGGATCACTTTTCATTAGAACTACATCAGCTGTCTCCATGGCTACATCAGTTCCAGCACCGATTGCTATACCCACATCAGCTTGTGCTAGAGCAGGCGCATCATTGACTCCGTCACCTATAATGGCGACTCGTTTGCCTCTGGCTTGTAGCTCCTTGACCTTTACCGATTTTTCTCCTGGTATGACCTCGGCAAAGACAGTCTGAATCCCAAGCTCGGAGGCAATGCGCTCTGCAGTAGAGCGGTTATCACCGCTAAGCATTGCAACCTCTATGCCCATGGATGTAAGAGTTTCGATGGCAACTTTACTAGTTGGACGTACTGTATCTGCAACAGCAACTGCACCCTGAAGTTGCTTATCCACAGCAACCAGTACTACCGTTCGTCCTGCACCCTGAAGTTCCATAGCACGCTCGAACACCTCTTCTGTCATGACCACGCCCCTGTCATTCATCAGTTTTCGGTTACCCACCAGAATAAACTTACCATTTACGTCTGACCGCACTCCATGGCCAGGAATCGCTTCAAAGTCGGTCACTTTGTCTAAACTTAACCCTTTTGCACGTGTTTTTTCGACGATCGAACGGGCAACTGGATGTTCACTACCTTGTTCCACGGAACCTACAAGAGTAAGAAGATCATCTTCGTTGATTCCATCCTTCGCAGTGACGATCTCAACAACTTTTGGCTGACCTAGGGCAAATCATAAAGACCATTGAATAATTATGCGAGGATAAATACAATTATGAACCATTTTTATAGATCAAAAGGATTTTTCACTGCCTAATCTTCAATTCACACTCACAATTCATCTCACAATCTCTCGTATCGGTAGCTTGTGCCTCATATCATTTACTTGTATATTAAGAATTATAGAGAAGGGTATTGGATTCATTTTGGAATTTTTGTTGCATTTGCATCTCACATATTTCAAAACCGCGATTGTCCTTAAAGTTAGATCTTACACTTTCTTCATGAATATGAAATCCTTCAACACGTGTAGATTCAGCGGGATACAAAGAGGAGTAAAAATTAATGAAATACCTGAGTTGTTATATAACTTCGATCATCAACATCTATCAGCAAAACATCCTCTATCTTTACATCTCATGATTTTTTATTTTCAATTTTCAATGTAAGTGAAGAAACAAAGGTCTAGTCATTTACATTTAAGGTGGATTTTTTGACAAAAAATGAAATAATTTGGCCCGATATTGCTACTCAGATCATTTCGCTACGGAATCATATGTTGAAGAATAATCAGTGATATGAGAATATTGGTTTCATCTCACGAGATGATTATGAGACTTTATGGATGTTTGGCTATAATTCTAGTGTCCTCTTGACTTCCTTCCCAAACTCAGAGAAGTAACCGTCTATCTGAGTGATGTCAAAAGATTTGTTTTACACTAACCACTAACAAACTTAGAGTAAATATAAGGTATACTTCTAGCATTAACTTCATCTTACGGCAGCAGGCTAACTACGTGTATTATGTGCTATTAGTTTAACTTGCTTGAACAGACATCGCTTTACCATATTATCATTATTTGCTTTGATTTTACACGCAGTGAAATGCTAGGCTACTTCCAATGATAGAAAGGTCGATATAAATCCAATTGCTAGATATGATAGACCTATAATAGGCTCCATAGTAATCAAATATAGAATCAGATTAATTAAGCAGCTTAAAGACTAAATATTATTTGTAGTCTTGAAACCTGATCTTTGTAGCAGCATTATTACTAATAGGTGTATGACTCAGCCTTCAATAGTTCGACGATATTTCTAATCAATCTATGATACAAGAAGAATTAAGCAAGTTCACGTCATTATAAACGTGACAATCGAATCACCATCTCTTTCGAACATGTGTACTGTCATAGAAGCGACGAGGCGTACCGTGATTGAAAATAAAGGAGGTGATTGTAATTAGATGACATTATCCATAAAATCTCATTACGATGAAAAGAGATTAGCAGTTAAAGAATTTCACAACAAATTAAGTACCACAGCAGCAATTTTAATAGTTCTTGCTGGGTGTTTTGGAGTTGCTATAGCTGTCGTAATCTCCACAATGTATGGATCCACTATTTTCACAAGTCCAATATCTTCATCTTCATCTTCCGAAGAAATAGCGTCAATTCCAATACCAGCCATAGATCTAGGAAGTGTAAATGGTTTTGTAATGGGCTCAGATGGCTCGCCAGTAGCTGGAGCATCGGTACTTGTTTACAAGCATATGGGATTAATAGACTCAGTAGATAAGAATGCAGGCTACTCTACTTCTGTCATGACAAAATCTGATGGCGCATATTTATTTGATAGTCTCCCATCTGGCGTATACAAATTCATAGTTACACATCCAAATGGTATTGTTCAAACAATAGATAACTATGCAGTATGGCCTAGCTCAAGTTCTTCATATGTCTTTAAAGAGTAACAGAAAGTAGATTCGTCCATTCATTTATTTTTTTGCAATATCACTTCACTTTCATCAGTAGTTTCTGCTACAATCTGCTGCAACGAGATTATATTAGATTTTGATTGCATAATTAGCATTGACATTATTTCTAAAGCAGCCTCATCGACATGGCAGAAGCCAGGCATTCATTAATTTCTGTACCACGATAGGATTACATATATCATGATGATGATACTACGTATGTATTTAGTAAATGTACAGCTACGTCTTTCTCCAGCTTGTATAAATCCGAAACAATTAACAGAAAAGTTAACAGGTACTTCAAGTTCTAGTCCTGGCGATATGCATATCAGTGCGGATCATTCTTTAATGGCTTAAGAACCGAAATTAGAGCAACTCAAACACCCCTAAGGTGGTAAATGCTCCTCTTCTCTGGCTCCTTATTCCTCTTGAGCTTGTGGCTTGCGGATGCTTCTGCATTTGGTCTACGACGATACAAAATGATAATGTTCACAGTCAGGGAACGAATGTTTCATGATCACTTGATGATTTTTTTGAAAGTCTAAATGAATTGACATGGCAGAGGGTATGGTGTAAATATAACAGCTAAAGAACGTAACTCACGCATCCAATCTCTTCGTTCAAGATACTCCAGCAAGTTTAGCAGCTGTTCTACTCTTACCTAACCACCAGTCTGATTCCTGCAGAGCTCATAATGTTTTCTTATCGCATCATCTTCTTCAACAGATATACTACCTTTATCCTCAATGATATCAAAGAATCGATCTTTTTAACTATTCATTCTGTTTTTTGACTGGGGATCGTAGATAAGCGCATCAGTTAATGAAGAGATCAAAGTTAGTTGCCGATACCTTTAGCATAGAAGCCGGTAACCAGCCAGCACTATGCAATAATTTGAAGCATCTCATCAATTTCTTATGAGATATTTCCTGCGTTATTAACATCTGTTCGTGTCCGTTGACAAATTGTCATCACTACTAATGCCTGAGAGCCCGCAGGCCGAAGCCCATTACACCGGTGCCAGCATCTTCCACCGCCGCTTCACTATGCTTCAGGTGCCTCTCCTCAATTTCCTTTTGAGAACTCTCTTCCGATGACAATATCTGTCCGTTTCCTGGATCAACTATAACATTATAGAATTCGGTTCCAGGTGTACCAAGGATTATCATATACACCAAGTCTCCACCAATGTCTGCGCCAAATACAGCTAATGCAAATGAATTGTTACCTACTGACTGCTCTGCAGTGGTTATGGCTTTAGTTAGTGAAGTATTAACCTTAGAATCAATCGCTTCAATAATAGTTTGTTCTAGATTAATCGTTCCAATGATCGTCATCTCCTGTAGACCAGAAGTCCTATTCCCAAAGCCACCATGATCTCCCATCAGCAGCAGCGCGCGCGTTAATGCTATGTTCGTTAGCAGATGTTACTATACTCATCATGGCCATCAAAGTGGCCGTTGCTATCACGGAGGTATCTAAAGTTTTTGACCTTGTATCGGTATTCCTAATCATATTGACATTCCCTTGTTTAATCATTGTCTCACTCACTAATATACTGATAGACTAATATATTTATCTGTCTCTATGATAACACTAGCAATGAAGAGGGAAGAAATCATTCAAGCTATTAATGACAAGTTTACAGAAATGTCAACAGAAACAATATTGTTTCACCAAGCAGTAGCAGACGCAGTTAGCTTGTATATTACTGACCATCAATGCATGCATTTTATTCATCGTTATGGAGCCATGCCCGCGGGCAGACTTGCTGAATTGACAGGCTTGACAACTGGTGCGGTAACAGGTATTATTGACCGCTTGGAAAAAGCTGGCTATGCAAGAAGAACAAATGATCCAAAAGACAGGCGCCTAACCATTGTCGAGCCAATTCGAAATAAGAAGTTAGAAAGAAAACTCGAAATGATCTTTATTCCCCTCCACGAAAAAATGCATAAACTCTTATCTTCATACTCTGATAGCGAATTGGCTTTCCTGCTTGAGGCACTGACTATGAGTGTAGAGCTGACGCGCGAGGAATCAAAAAAAATCGTAAAGCCTATAAAGTAATCTGATTTTTCTTTAGCGATCCAAGAACTGCCTCTCCTTGGAGAGTAATGTCATTTATTCTGTGAGAACTGTAGCACACTACTCAAATGGAGTTTACAAACCTATTTCATTTTCTTTAAAGTTGTAGCATTAAAATAAACTTAATAGCCTGTCGTAAATGAAAAAAAGATGTGAGTTGGGTTTTTACGTGTTACTTCTTATTCTTTGCTACCTTCCTATACATAGACCACTTGGATTGCTTGTGCTACAGCTATTGTCTACATACTGATTTGCGTTGATGTTTGTTGGTAGTCCGTTTGCATTGTTAAGGTCAATGACATTCTCAAGTACATTGTTGGCTGATATTGTATTCTGTTTGCTCTGTCCATCAAGAAATACTCCATTCTGACTT
>JAATVR010000718.1 GCA_014523665.1 Nitrososphaerales archaeon TH526 | reverse complement strand
TCGAATCGAAGAGATATCAAATTGAAGAGCATTGCAGACCGCAGGATCATGCCGGTTATTTTTTTTGTTTTAATTCCCATAATCTCACCATTACTTTATGTTATTGATTTAAACTACAATTCCATACATGGATGGATTGTAAATTCTATTCTTTTTAACTTCGGCAGTCTTGGTTTGGATACTTATTCATTCCCATTATATGTTCTTGCAATTGATTTCTTTGTATTAATTATAACACTGGGTTACGCAATATATCCGCTTAGATATTATAATCATAGGAAATTTCAGAATAAAGTAGGACAAATAATAACGGAGTACCAGTATGTTCTAAAAATTCTTTGTATAGAAATACCATTAGCTCTTGCTGTGAACTTATACAATTTTCTTATTTTTTCCGATCGTATTGTAAGTATTGCGCACAAGGTTTCTCCAGACCTAGGACTCTTCCTTATCCAGTTAGGACCATACCTTGTAATTTCAGTTGTAGGTTGCTTAGTTTGGATATTTACGCTAGTTATGAGGAAACAGTTTCGCTTTTATTTTTCAAAGGCCGTATTAAAAAATGGATTGTGCAAAGATAGTACTGAAATGATGAGATACTTCACATATTCCATAGATTCCTATGACAAATACTTACGAAGGACACTAGGAATGCGGGTTAGTAATATCAACAGAATATATTCAGATATTCTATCGTTGACGAATGGGAAAAGGAAGTCAATAGTCGAATCTATATACAAGTCATTTGAAAACGATAATGATAAGTTAAATCCGATAGTCATTATAATTACTATGTTGTCTGTCGAGGAACGTGAAAATCTTTTAGTAAGGGAATCAATAATGGAAAAGCTAAAAAGTCTAGCGAAATACATTATTGCTAGCATAATACCTGTAATAATTTCTATAATACAGATTTATTTAAGAGGATAGTAGTTTGTAGAAATAATAGGCCGAATTCAATGCAAGATTAGGGCTCAGTTTGATTAGACTTGATATACCCAAACTTTCACTGACATTATAGGAAGACCGAAGAAGAAGTATACTGATTTGGGAACAAATTAACTGTAGACGGCGAACCAAGATTTTCAAAAAAAGGACACATCCCACACTCTTATTGTCGTGCTATTACGACAAAAAGAAATTATAAGATATCGATGTCAATTTGCTCGAATCTATAGTTTCTAACATCACTCTCCTTCTGATATATAAAATAGTTTCACTTTCAGGATACCTATGTAAGTGAGTATCATTTCATTCCTTCCTCTACAAGATAAGGTGTAACCCCAAATGGTATAAATGGATGTTCCAAGCCGTCTATGGGATGAATGCCATGGCTTAGAAAATCCATTTCAGGAAATCGTATAATTTGATTATTTGGATTGTACTCTTAATAATGTAATGTAGGTTACAGGGGATCTAACTTACTATTATAAACAGTGTATTGATGACATTGTACCCTGGTCAAGGAGCAGTCAATATCATGAGTGCAAACTACTGCAGACCCAAATGCAATTATGTACTACCGATCCTATGAAATCTTCCCTAATTGTCTTGATACCTTGTACAACACCCCGCGAGACATTGCATTTATAGCTAGACTCATCATGAATAATCTTACACTAAAGGATTCGCATAATGAGGATCGAAAAAAAGAATTTCTAAAATTATGGGTATAAACGCACAAAATGAGGGTATAGGAGCCTACAATATTGGTTATTTGTGGTAATACCGGAGATTCGTCATATCTATTTAGTACCGAGAAATTACGAGAGATGCTAAATTCGATCCTCAGGTTTGTTCGGGAGCTGATTCTGATTTCTGCCTGAATGAAAAATACTTTGATCCTTCAATTGCAACAATAGCTTCTATTCCTTATGTCGCGAAAGCTAGTCCGGCGCGTTGTTCCAGTGGGATATCGAGAATAGGCTTGGGTTTGACTATGACGGATACGTTTCTAATGTTGCTGGCATTATTGTATTGTATAGCCTTGAAGGTAAAAGTGTTAGTCCCAGTATAATTGCTGGCTGGCGTATATGTTAACCACGAGTTCGTGCCATTTACCGCCGTACTCACTTTTCCATGAGAAGGTTTTGCTTCTAGAGAACTTCAATGGTAACGTAGTTATATCTCCGCTAACCACGCTGCGGTCAATTGTCCGATTGTTACTCTTCTGCACTGTGAGATTTTGGGAGTTTTCTACCTGCAAGGGATCTTCATCTGACTGAGCGTTAATAGCGGGAATGAGGGCCCTGTTAACTTAATAATATTTCCACCTCCTTAGATCATGAAATTTACCTAGGAATGAAGATCTTTTTCCTGCAAAAATGGACAAGTTAATAGAGATCTCGAAAAGATTATTGGAGGGTACGATGACTATTTTGAAGCATGTCATGAAGCGGTCATTTGTAGCTTGGATTCGCTACTTCGTTAGAGTTCACTCCGTTATTTCAGTAACGTGTTAGGCTTGATTTGTTGCCTGATTGACACTAATCTTTACTGTAGCTGTATTGCCGTCCACTTTGCCATCATTAGCTTTAAATGTAAAACTATCCTCTCCAACAAAGCCCGCTTTTGGAGTATAAGTTACTTTGCCAGTACTAGAAGTTACTTTACCAGTACTAGAATCAACATCACTCAGTGTCCCATTTGTAGGATCTGATACCTTTATGTAAGCTAATTTCAATTGATCATCTGCATCTGGATCAGTAGCTTTCAATTGGATTTCAACTGGTTTATCAGCCTCTGTAGAGTATGATAGATCCTCTGCTTTTGGTGGAACGTTAGTTATTGTGAGTGTTGCATCAGAATTTGCATACGTCAGTAGACCAGCCTTTTCTACTCTGACCACGTATTCAGCACTTGAAGTTGCATACGTCAGTGAACCATTCTTTACTATGGCGCCCATTTCTTTAGACTTTAGGTTATAGATTATATCATCAAGACTTGTTACTATTCTGGTGTCTTGCCTTGTCAGATTCGGGTTTGCTGGTGTCGTCTTTGGTGTGATATCGTAGCAGTATTCCACACGATCGCGTTGGTATCTGTAAAGTTTTATCCAATCATTTACCTGATCAATGTCATCAAAGGATGGACAGTGCTGCATCTCCTCTTCAGTAATTGGAGAATAGTATTCTAGCCATACAGAGCCTGCGGTCCCAAGGTTTGAACCAAGGACAGTAATGAAGTTCTTCTCTTTTTGAAGTGATATTTTTCTAGGTCTTATTTCGTTTATGGAAACAAATGAGGGTTTGACCGATTTACTTCCCAAAAAGGTTCCTTGGCCTATTCCCATCAAGACTATCAACAACATTGGCAAATCAGGAACAAATAGTTGTCCGGAATCGTACAAGTGATAGTTAACCTGGAAAAATACCAGTCCAAGATAGGCTACAATACCGACCCAAGTCCATGCAAACATTTGGAATCTCGACAGCGTGATCTTGTCATTTTCCATGAGCATTGTTTTAAACTTGGGGAGTTTTTTTCTAATTTTGTCGGATGGAACTTCCTTTGTAGGTGCCACATCGGTCGGTGTTGTTCCTGCATATTTATATCTCGATATCGTAGTACTTGTGACCGCCGTACCTGCAGTAAGTCCCAATACGAGTAAGATATTGGATGGCATACTGGCTGGAATATCAACTCCGCTAAATAGTCTAAAAATGGCTATCCCAAAAAAGACAAAGATGATTATGCCAGTCCATAAGATCAACTGAAACCTAGGGAGGCTAGGATACCAATTTTCATCTCTTATTATATCCCAAAACTTTAACCCGATGTTGTTTATCTTCCTTTGTCTTATTCCCTTTATGATAACGTACGCAGCTAGAAATATCAAGAGGTCAATGATAAGAGCTATGACAAAAGCCACAGCAGCACGCTCTCCAGGATCGTGAATTAGCGGGTTGGTGTGGACAACTTCTAGTGATACATTTCCTATGCTGCTAATTGAACTAGCATTAAGAGCAGTGACCGCGAAAGTGAAACTATCTGGGCCAGTATAGTTGTACGTAGGAGTATATATTACTGATACGGATCCGCTCCCATTATCATTAATTTTAATAGGGCTCACATCTCCATGCTTCGGTTTTTGCACTATGGAAAAATCCAATGGTACTTTGGTTAAATTTCCGGTTGCATTAGCAGTTAAGTCAATTGCCTTAAATTTATTCTCCTCCACTATAGGATTCGTAATATTATACGCCGTCAGAGAATTTTTGACTGGCGTAACTACTTCTAGTGATACATTTCCTATGCTGCTAATATGGCTTGCGTTAGTGGCTGTAACATTGAAGGTGAAACTATCTGGGCCAGTATAGCTGGAATTAGGAGTATATTTTACTGACACCAATCTGCTCCCATTATCATTAATTGTCTTATTGATTATCCCATTATCATTAATTGTCACGTTTCCATGCTTCGGCTGCACTATGGAAAAATCCAATGGTACTTTGGTTAAATTTCCGGTTGCATTAGCAGTTAAGTCAATTGGCAAAGTTTTATTCTCTTCCGCTTTAAGATCCGTAATATTATACACTATCAGAGAATTTTTGACTGGCGTAACTTCTAGCAATGCAAATAAATTGAGATTTGGATAGGGTTTCACGACCAACAAATTTTGAGTAGACTTAGAATAAACAGCATCAATGGAAAAAGTGAAGCTGATGGCTAAGACCGTAATGAGACTGAGAACAGATAATAAGCCTATCCAAATCATGCAAATGGCAGCATATTTTTCCAACTCTGATTACATTTGAAGATAAGTATTTAAGTATAATTGATGATAATTCAATAAACTGCTATTGACTAATTGACCAATGCCAACTGTTCTTAGATTCTATACAATGCCAACTGTTCTTAGATTCTATACAATGCCAACTGTTCTTAGATTCTATACAATGCCAACTGTTCTTAG
>JAATVR010000717.1 GCA_014523665.1 Nitrososphaerales archaeon TH526 | reverse complement strand
GCCAAACTCACCTGAACCGTCTGTATAAATGAGCAGGCCTACCGACTTTGACCAATCAAGCCCGCCTGCATAGAGATGATATGTTGAGGTATACCCATTCGAGGTAAACGACAAATCTGTCCTGTCAGTGTTTATCAATGCGGGAGTAGTTGCTCCTGCTCCTACTTGAAAGACCTCTAGACGCCCATCATTATTTTTACCAACGACAGGAACACTATTATCTGTCAAACGTCCGCCAAGAGATGTCCAAGCTGAAGACCAGATATTGCTGTTAGGTGAGGACTGTATCTTGTAGTATAATGCGTTGTTAGTACCTACAACGAAGACCTGCAGCCTACCATCATTATTCATGGCAACAGCTGGACTTGTATCTGCTTTTATTCCTCCACCCAGAGATGTCCAAGCTGAAGACCAGGTATTGCTGTTAGGTGAGGACTGTGTCTTGTAGTACAGCTGATTATTTGTACCAACAACAAACACCTGCAGCCTACCGTCATTATTTGCTATTCCTATTGGATCTGTATTGGCTCTCAAACCTCCACCCAGGGATGTCCATGATGAGGACCAGATATTGCTGTTAGGTGAGGACTGTGTCTTGCAGTAAAGCTGATTATTTGTACCAACAACAAACACCTGCAGCCTACCGTCATTATTCATGGCAACAGCTGGACTTGTATCTGCTTTTATTCCTCCCCCCAGGGATGTCCATGATGAGGACCAGATATTGCTGTTAGGTGAGGACTGTGTCTTGTAGTATAATGCGTTGTTCGTATCAACTACAAACGCTTGAAGTCTGCCATCACTGTTCATTGCTAATGAGACATCTGAATTTGATCTTATCGCTCCACCCAATGAGCCCCATGATGACCAAGTATTACTACCTGAGGGGGTCTGCGATTTGTGAAATAAAGGGCCAGGAGTTACAGTGTGGCTCTGTTCTGAACTAGTCACGGTAATCTCATTTATGCTTGCCCAAGTGCCTTCACTATTTCCGTTCACTGTTATTCTTACATATCTTCCCTCAGTCCCCGCTGGCAGAGAATACGATTGAAATGTCGTTGTGCCAGTGGTGCTACTAGTGGTAATGACATCTCTGAACGAATTCCCGTCGTCTGATACAGAGATGATAAAGTTATTTGTTCTCTGGTCACCTCGATACCATGCAATATCAACACTACAGATGTTTTTCCTTGATCCTAGGTCAAGTTGAATCCAAGAACCAACACCATTGTTAGACCATCTAGTATTCAAATTATTATCTATTGCATTGGACGGGATGTTACCATCATTCCCATTTGCAGTTACGCCACTCACAGCTGGTTTTTCACATGTTGCTAAGGTCGTTATTGTGTCGGTGGATGGATGATTTTCAGGTGCTAATATTTCTGAAGTATGGTCTTCAATTTGAGGACTCGCTCTTGGATAAGTGGGGAGGTTATTCGGATTTGTCTCAATTGGGATAGCAATAGGAATATCATATTTATTATCTATCGCAGATGGTTTGAGAGAAGGGAAGGCGCTTAATTTATTGCCATACACGAGAGAAGAGAAGATTAATATTATCATAATAATAGAAACACCTTTACGGGTCGATATCCACTCGTAAATATACTGTAATTTGCCCAATTCCTTTATTGAAATAGATCTAAATCTATTTATGCAGAACATCTAATTTTGTTCTAGATCCGATCATGATATTTTTTATATAAGAACTTTCGTAAATATATACAGTATAACCCATTCGTGAACTAAAGAAATGTATTTAAAATAGTAACGATTCGTCTATAAACATGTTAATGTACTGCGATGATTGGGGGCTATTAACGCAATTAGAGCACATATATGGAATAATTTTTACTAAGAGTTGATGTATATACAACTGACTAGAATATTTCTGCAGAGGTTTGTTCCTTTGTTTTTACAAAAAATCCAATATTCATTGGAGATATACTAGTCCTTATCTGCATTATCATCTTTAACTTGCCTTCCGTGTAACCACTATGTCTAGAGGCAAGATGTGTGGTGGGTGGAATAATAATAGACTGTTTCTATCCATTCGTCTTTTTATTTGGTTAGTTCGTAAAATGTCATAATTGCCGCCAGGTACTTGGGGGGATTTTTCAACAGAATTAGGTATTTAATGATTTGATTCTGTATGATTTTGGGATTCTCTTGGTGAACTAGTAAATCGTCCGGATTGGTGATATTCAGACAGCTCATGTATTTTAAGAGCGTAACTGTATGCAGCTTTTGTGACTGGCGATTTGAGACCCTCAATGAACATGCGATAAGAATTCCCAGGTAACGTCACTTGAAATGTCTTACCCCTGAACATATTTGATATGCTCATAGGATGACATAATCCTAGCTTTAAACGTTTTGAACCCACTTTAAAGTGGGCCCAAGGGGGTGTGAACCATTTTTGACTTAAATTTTGGGTTCGAAGGAGCCAATTTAAGAATAGTAAAGCATCGAGATCTGTACCACTATCTAGTTGAAAAGTTCAAACTGGGTGAGTCAAAATAAAGGTTTCGCTTCTGAGTGGAGTCTGATAATTTCACTCAGATTATTAGGGTATGTGAAGAGTGAAAAATATGATGAAAGTAGAGCAAAGTTTTGGCGTCTACTGAAGTACGCTAAGCAGTGACTGATTAGCGAGTGCAGGAGCGGCCGCATAACTACGAGCCAAAGCTGCAGTTGCAGCACTAGTAGGTGGAGGGACATGTTTGGCGATCTGAGCATCCATTACAGCCCCAAACTCACCGGAACGGCTGTGTCCTACTCCCGGTAGTACATCAAGGGATGTTTGGAATCCGGCACTGGTATAATGTTCATACCCTGCTTTCACACCGAATTCTCCTCTTGAATTGTATGAAGAATCCTGGTCTCCAGTATTCCAGTTTATGTGCACGTTTGATTTGAAGGCTGGCGTATAAGATACTTCCGAAACTTTCGGCGAACCTCCATACGTTATCGCGACGATTACACCATCTTCCATTGTCCGCTGAGCAGCGCCTGAAGGCACCCAGTATTCGGTAGAAAATTGCGCGCCTGATGAGTACCCTCCAAAGGCAATACGCTTTTTATCGATCGGATATTGTGACTGGACTTGTGTCACCAGCTCCTCAGCCCATTTTGTGTATCCGGACGGATCACCGAGATACCAGCAAGAACCGTCCCCGTCGCTGCAATTCTTATTTGGTGATAAAGGTGTGAGCAGTACCATATTGTGTTTCTTCGCTACAGCGATCATCCCGTCGCTGCCGGCCAATAGGTAAGAGCTTTCAGGATTCTTCAAGCCAAACTCACCTGAACCGTCTGTATAAATGAGCAGGCCTACCGACTTTGACCAATCAAGCCCGCCTGCATAGAGATGATATGTTGAGGTATACCCATTCGAGGTAAACGACAAATCTGTCCTGTCAGTGTTTATCAATGC
>JAATVR010000088.1 GCA_014523665.1 Nitrososphaerales archaeon TH526 | reverse complement strand
TTACCTTTGCAATGGTGCATTGTTGCGACTTTGAGGTGATTGCGACTGGCTAAATTCTGAAAGTCAGTTTCTGCTGCACGCTAACAGGACGGGTAGGTAAATTTCACTAGTGTTTTCCAGTCTATAACGTAGCCTGAGGCAGATTTCCTTACAGACACCAAAGGCATTACTCATCTTCAATATTGATCTATTATTTAGCGGTGACAGCTAACCGACCGAATTCGTTGTTATTTTATCATTGCGTCTGATTCAGATCCTATATGCGATCATCACCTTCAGGTATATGCATTACATTAATGAAACCTTAGCTAATCCTGGCCCAACGAATTTATGGATAGTAATATCCGAGATCCGTAGTTCTTAATTGGATGTGTAGACCTTGTATGGTTTTCCTGTAACAAGATTGACGTACTTCCATTCAGCTTCTGAGGGAGTAAGCTCGTGAATTTCGGATTGAAGATTTGGATGCAATAACTTGAATACATTCTCTCCAACAGAAACCTTATTCGGATCAGTTAGAGAGGTTATTTTAGCAGCCACGTTCATTCCATATCCTAGTATATCAATTGGGGAGCTCTGATCATATCCATATTGAACAATTACGATTTCTCCCTCGTCAATACCAATCTTAACAGAAAGCTCAGGGAAATCTAGTTTACTGAGGATAGGATTAATCCCCTCTATTAACACATTAACCATTGATTTGCCACATTCGACTGATTTATCGCATGTAAGGTATCTATTGAAGCCATACGGAAAGAACGCTATCACAGCGTCGCCAACATATTTTAATACGTACCCTTCAAAGCTTTCTATCACGGCAGATAGTTCGTGAGAGAATGCTCTGATAATGGTCACCAATTTCTCTGCTGGTAGAGTCATACTCATCTTGGTTGAGCCCACTAAATCCGCGTACATGATGACAAGTGGAACTTTAGAGCTAACGTGTTTGCGAAGGAAATCCTGACCCCGCTTAATTGACGTATTATAGTGGTAGCGTTCCTTTAAGGCGTTGACAAGCCGGTCTTGGCGTTGAGTAGACAATGTTTGGAGATCAACGAGTTCGTTAGAGTCCCTTCCACCCGTTTCCGGCCCATGATACTCTACATAATCATCGGATTTCTTCTCAACCATTATTTATGATCACCACCCTCGTTACTGCACCATACCTTTGGAAAGAAATGTTCGTCGCCGCGAACGCTTACTGCACACATTTTTTCCCTCCAGCACTTTGAGACGACTTTCCATTTGACGCCAAAGGTCTTACTAGCCACTTTGTAGGTTAGACTCATATATCAATCTGATACTATGAAATTAGCAGAAATGGCTGGCGAATTGACCAATAAGCATCTTTTGCCAGGCCGCATTTTGTATACCTATCACATGGAATTCCTGGATTTCGTCTACAGCATCAATCACCATTCTTGAAGATCTGTTAGATACCTAAAATATTGATGCGGGAAAGTATTTAGTCGACACCTATCTCAGCTTGCAAATTGTCTTTGAATCCAACCTGCCTGAGGTAATCCAACAGTTGGGGATAGCAAGTTTCTCCGGTGAATGTCCTCTCGGTCAGAACTCCGCTGAACACTTCGATCCTAACGGTGATACACTTGTCCCCAAGTTGAAGTTGAATATTTTTTGGTCCCAATAAGGTTTACCTAACGAATAACTATGTCATATGGCTTCTGACCCTATTTGTTAGCGGTGTTGCCTTTTGAAACATTTCTGTTCGTGCAGATTTCTGGATTTGACCTTGCGGATTCTTGCATTTGGGAGGCGCTTTTGAGGCATACTACTCGAGCAACGGTCAAAGTTTGATGTAGCGCATTTAGAATAAAAATAATAACCAATGGTTTATCTTCACCTCCTTCCAGTCAGGTCTCATTTACTATTCGTAAGGATTCTATCTCTTATTTCAGACCGTATGTCTTCTAGTGCAAAATGAACGTTGGAACAATCTGAGAGCCTCTCTTCTATTTCCTCCTTAGTAATGTCTTTCTGCCGTTTACTCCCATTTTGGTCATAATAAGTCAATCTGATCGCGTCGTCGAGTTCAACGCCATCAAGAAATGCATTAGAGGTATCCAATGTAGCGGAATATAGCCATGCCGAATATTCATTTATTCTGCGTAGGTCTTCAAATAACCTTGGATATTCCTTCAATAGATCTGGGTAATCATTAGAAATGATCTTCTCCAGCAGGTCTGTGATGGATGCCTTAAAAAGATAGGCCTCCAAGAGAATTGAAATGAACTGTTGCCGCTTTTCTTCCACGCCAGGTGTACAAAAATGATGAGAGATTATATCTCGGATAAGCGATTCTAGTGATGAGACATCTGTGAGGTACGATCCCCTCATCATAGAATCGCGTTGATGCAGCTTTTCAGCTAGAGCCTTGTTGTTTTGTTCATGTTTTGTAGACATCGTATCTTTTGATTGGATGTAAACTATTAAAATTTCTATTCCAAAGATATACTATTCAAATCACACGCGATTATTGAAGTATGAGAATGATCAAATTAGTATGGGATTGTGTCCCACCAATAAGGCTGCAAGTGAATAAAGATTTGTAAATCTTAACGGCAAGACATTGTGCTTAATATCTGCAGCCTATATCCGCACGAAGTTTAAACTAATTTGTACTCGTCCATAATTAATATGATATTCGTCTTAACAGATATTACGGTCATTCGGATCAACGTTGTACTTCGAAACCAATTTTCACTTCGGCCTGATATTCCTCTATCTTTTGATCTTCTATCCTTAGAGTTACTCTCCCTAATTCTGCCCACCGAATATTCTTCACTGTTTTAGCAGCTTCAACAACTGCGTCTTCCATTGCCTTGGCTATGCTTTCAGGAGATGTTCCGACGATGTCAATGTACTTGTAAACCATAAGAAATCAATGTCTTAATAATATAAAAACGGCTCGAGAGGAATGCTGTTGGTCTAAATTGCCATGCTTTGAGTCATTGCCACCAGGGGTCGAGTCTATGCTGCCGGTTTAGATGAGCTGCTATTTATTATACTTACTCCTGTTATTCTCGCGTCATCTGGATTAGTGGGCTGATCTGCTTGTCCAAAAGAAGAAGTTGTAGGAAGACCAGCTATCTTGTCCACAGTGTCCATACCCTGAATTACCCTTCCGAACGCAGTATATTGTCCGTCCAAGAACTGAGAATCGTTGGTAACGATAAAGAATTGTGATCCGGCGCTGTTGGGATCCGAGGATCTTGCCATAGACACAATGCCTCGAGTATGTGGCACGTCATTGAACTCCTCATTTATAGAATAGCCTGGGCCACCTGTGCCCCAGTTATTTCGCTGTGAGGAATTCCCTTTGGTATTAGGATCTCCACCTTGGATCATGAAATTGCTAATTATTCTATGAAAAATTGTGCCATTGTAAAAGCCATCCTGTGCAAGCCGCTTAAAATTATCGACATGGTTTGGTGCCACCTGAGGTAGAAATTCAACCGTTATTGGCCCCTGTGCCGTCTGAATGACGGCTGTTTCCTGCGTGGAATTCGAATTAGAAGATCCTGTTGGATCCGAAGTTAAAGGTTGAGGAGATCCTGCCGCTGTGCTATTATTGTGAGTACTCGTACTATTATCTCTATTCTCAACTGACATAGGTTCAGACTGATAGTCCTGATTAACCTTATAAACCAATACACCAAAGACAAGACCCGGCGTATTAGATACAAAGCTGGGTGACGCATATACTAGGCTAAAGGGCTGATCTGGTTGTTCACTTAGGGGGAACTTTAAATCTTGAGTGTATAAGGCTATCGTTCCTGGTTGATATACTGGCTGGATTCCTGCAAGTTGGCCGCCCTGAATTGAAGCATATGCCTGAGGTGTAAATGGGATCATTTTCCCAAGCAACGTATCATTCCAAAACTTAGGAGTGGGAGTAAACCCATCCTCTTCCAAATAGTCCATTTCATTGAACCCACCGATTCGAATAAACCACTGCTTCTTGCTTTCATCTCCTCCGCTTCCAAGGGCATAGAAGGAGGTTCCATTGGCACCTGGGAATCTCTGACCTACCAGATACAGTACTACATAGTCGGAATCCAAATCTTTGGCAATA
>JAATVR010000716.1 GCA_014523665.1 Nitrososphaerales archaeon TH526 | reverse complement strand
TTCCTCGGCAATTCCATCAAATGTGATTCCTGGGTCAAAGGTAAGTTATCACAAATCTACTTTACCATCACTTTATCCTATCTATAACCGTATCTGGAGAAATTAGATACCTTGAATTGTCATTTGGCTCTGACTATTCCTTCAATCAATACCGTTGGGTGGGAGTGGTTTTATAGGATTGAAATGGGTTGGAATATACCTTTAAAATCGTAACAACGTATTAAACTAGTCTAGACCTCATTAACCTGTGAGAACAATGTTCCCAAGTCGAAGATTGTTATTTTACGAAGGGATCAGAACCCCCCCTTGAGGTTGTTCAAAACGTAATATGGACCTCCCGATTTACCACTTCCTATGTACAACCCTTTGCCATTGCTGACGAATGATTGTTTTACGCAACCTTCATCTAATAATTTCATAGTGTCTTCATGCTTCAAAAGTGAATTCTTGAGAACTCCCCCACGTTACATCTGCATTGAGGCATCAGATACTTTACTAACATCAAGCCCAAGAAGATTGACCTTCCCTTCATGGATATTTTATCATTGAAAAACTTGTAACGCCGATACCGGCGCAGTGTCCTCGAATGGCATCTCTACTTACATTTCATAATGACTACCACCTCACAATTTTAGTTTAGTCCTCGTAAGTAGTCACAGGTGATCGTCCATTTTGTTACTTTATGATCCATTGATGTACACGTAGAATGGGAAGTAGATTTAATCAGGAATTAAATGGAGGCTCTCCTTGCCCCAATCGAAATTCTCCTAATTACTAATGGCTGACTAATGATCTGTCATAAAAGGTTCAACGTCAAGCATATATATGCAGAGATTGCGAACGATGTTAGCCTATGATTCGGGAACAGACAGGGCAGAATTTCATGGTAAAAATATTGAATACATTACCTTCAGAATCCGGGCTCACCCGCATAGAATATGAGGGACCGAGAATTGCTCTTTTCTCTACTAATCCTGCATATTTTATCCTAAACAGTAACATCATTTCAAACATGGTCAATACTGTAAAAAAAAGGATTGTCATTAGAACTGACGAATCTATCAGGAAATCAGAGGCAGAATGCGCCGATGCGTTACGCAAAACACTCCCTAGTGATATTAAGGTTTCAAGATTACTATTTGATCCAGCAGTTGGCGAGATTACAGCGTTAGTTGAAAATTTGACCCAAGAGTACACTCTTGGCGATCATGACAACGCAATCTTATCTGAAAAAACTGGATGGAGATTCTTAATTAGGCGTTCGCCAGAGAATCTTGAATTAATAGAACAGATTAATACCATAATGGTTCGAAGGACCAATGAACGAATTCGATTTTATAAAGAAGTGGGTGATAAGATCTTTCGTCCCAGACTAAACGAAAGAACTGAAGTCAGCCTTGTGTTGTTGGGTGGATTCAATGAGATTGGTAGATCTTGCATTTTGGTCACTACCAACGAGAGCAACGTCCTTCTCGATTGTGGTATTAATTCATTTTGTAGTGACACTACCGCTTTCGCACCCAGGTTTGACGTTACCGGGCTTAATATTGACGATATTGATTGTGTGCTGCTGAGTCATGCCCATCTAGATCACTCAGGTTTCCTGCCTATGCTGTTTAGGCATGGTTACAAGGGTCCAATATACTGTTCTGAGCCTACCATTCCTTTGACATATTTGCTCCTTAAAGGCAATGTACAACCTAATCAAGAGATGGGTTTTATGAATCCATCCCCAAGTGAGATCGAGGACGTCATGATTCACATGATTCCATTGCCTTATACGGTAGTGACAGATATTACGCCTGATATAAGACTAACACTTGCGAACGCTGGTCATATTTTGGGATCATCTATTACCCATCTGCATTTTGGTAATGGTGATCACAACTTGGTATATACGGGAGATTTTAAATTTGGCAATTCATTGGCGTTAGAAAACGCCTATTGGAACTTCCAACGGGTAGAGACACTCATAGTCGAATCTACTCTAGGAGGTAAGGAAGACATACTTCAATCAAGAGATGAAATGAATCATAAACTCCTTGAACTAATCAACAGCTGTTTATCCCGGGGTGGAAATTTGCTTTTTCCTGTTCCTATTTTGGGACAGTCACAAGAGCTGGTTTTGACTCTGAGCAGTTATGTCAAGCAGGGATTGCTTTCTGCAAAGATTTGTATTGAGAAATCAATTGGCGAGGCCAGTTCGATTTACGAAACTTATATGGAATATCTTTCAAAGGAAATCAAGCAGGAACTTGATGGATACTCTGTAAACATGTTCAACCCCCCCAAATCACAGATTGTTGAATCTAAGAAACTTAGGAAAGGCTCACATCTTATATTATCACCTTCATCAATGCTAACTCACGGCCCGTCTATTGGTTATCTCGATCAGATATGCGATGATCCTCTGAGCACCGTAGTCTTAACATGCCCGCCCCTGCCAAACACTCCAGCACGTAGCTTAGTGGAAGGTAAGAGAGATCTGTTGATCGGAGGTAGAAGACTTAGCGTGGAGTGTAGAGTAGAAAGCTTTGCAGATCTCACAATTCACTCAGATTACGGGCAGATCATGGCATATGTCAAAAGAATGAAACAAAAACTACGTAAGGTAATTGTAAATCATGGAGATAAGAACAAAGCTCAGAACTTGGCTGGATCAATTAATCGGATCCTCCGAATACACACACAGCATCCTCTAGTTGAGGAGGCAGTAAAGCTAGTCTGAAATCTCAACAGGACACATACTTGCTTAACAAGCGCCTATCCTGAGTATATCACTTGTATCCTATGCAAATCGATTGTTGTTCTCGATCAGTAAACTACTAGGTAAGCTCGTAAGCACCCCTCCAAATTTTTACTTTTGATGGAGTAATCACAACTCGTTCTTCACCCAATCTTGCTATATCTCCGCCTGCGGATTGAACGAACTTGTATAGATCGTCGATGACTCGCCGTAACTCGTCTACGCTCTTTTGAGCAAGAGGCGTGACTCTAATGATCACGATCATCTGCCTCTTCAGATCTTCTTTAATCAGTTGAACTTCAACAGGATCGCGAAGTGTTATTGCTTTCAAATACACCTGTGGTTCATGCGCTTGCATTAAACTATCTCTTACCCATTGTATGAATTTCAGAATTAATCAAATAGTCATTCTGGTCAAAAGATATTGACCCGTAAGGTTAGATCATATACTTAATTTTCTTACTTCTGAATTATCCAACATTTGACAATCTATCGCGGATTCTTTTTGCTGATGAAAAAGGGTCATCTTTACAATTTGGCCTCTTGGAGCATCACTGTACCGTCCGACTATTCCTCCTGCAATTTGCATTAGATCGTTACTAAGATCAGAACCTTTCTTGATTCTTAAAATCCCTAATGGGCCAGTGAACTCGATAGCCTCAAAAGAGTAATCGTCATTGAGACAGAGAAATTTCATGATTTCATTTTCGCTCTGATTTCTACCAACGATAAGCTTAGCATGAGCTGATAACCTGAAATGTCTCCCCACTTTAAGAAGTTCGACGTCGTTAAGGGTCGGAACTCCATCAGTATGTTCATAAAGGTCATAAACTCGCTTTGAGAATGAGGGATCGGTAAGAAGGCACCCACCTGCAGAATTTGGAGGGTCTTGAATACCAAACTCCTTCGCTAATGCTAATTGTTCTTTTCGAGATCTACCTGCGATAGAGCGAAGCTTACTTCTGTCAATAAAACCAATCTTTTCTGCATCGGATGGAGGAAGTTTTCCTGCTGAAAGTGGCCTAATCACTTTGCCGGCCAAGTCAGACTCTTCTTCAATTATTCTGAGAGCTTGGCGATGTTGGCTCATGGGCCTCTGCGACAATACTTCTCCTGTCACCAAGTACGAAGCTCCGATGTTCTCCATATGATCCTTCGCAGCTTTGTACATCATTGCCCTGCAATCAATGCATGGGTTCATACCTGATCCAAAACCATGCTTCGGTTTCTTAAGCATCGCAAGATATTGATCGCCAAAATAGACTGTTTTTAATCTAATCCCAAGCGAGTCCGCCACTTCCTTTACTCTGTGGCCACATCCCTTCCCACAATCAAAATCACAGAATGGGGTTTTTACTGCAACCGCCTCCACTTCGATTTCTTGATTCAGTACGAGTCTAGTAGAGAGATTACTATCCAGCCCTCCTGACAATAATACAACTACCTTTTGTTTCTTCAAGCCTATGGGTTCCACATCAGACGACGACGGCATAGTTGATGATGATCCTCAGGTCTAGGTATTATATCGTTTGCCTTAGAGGATTTTGAGAACACAAGGCTCTGTTAATATGCACGCTGGAATATAGGTATATCGTTTATAGGATGGAAACCAGAATAATAGGGACATGAAAAATTCTATAGGAAAATTTATGACAGCTAAAATGTCATATATACTCCAATCCAATACAGCACAGGAGGCGGCTTTGAAAATGGACCAGGACAGCGCATCTGCTTTGATTGTGTTGGATTCGAATAAGACTCCAGTAGGGGTTGTCACACATAGAGATCTGGTAAGAAGTTCGTGTATTGAAGATGTTCCTTGCAACAGTATCCTTGTCCAAGACATAATGTCTACTCCTATCGTTACAATTGATCCATATTCACCAGTCGAAACGGCAGCAGATGTAATGAAGCACAACAATGTTAGGCATCTTTTGGTCGTGGATAGTGGTAAACCAGACGAGCCTCTTGGAATCCTAAGTTCTCGTGATTTTGCACTATACATAGAAAATGAACTTATTGACGAAAAATGACTCTATCTGTGTGTGACCAACAATTATATTGGAGATTTGAAAGTTCGATATTGATTGGCTGTAGAAGCAATTTCAAATTTCGACTTGTATGCCTGGGTAGCTGTCGGGTTGTTTGTTCTGGGCATAATTGGTGTGCTAGTTTATGAGAAGTCTGACGCACAACAGAATTCTACAAAAAACTCTGGACACCCGTCCGACGTCAGGTCGTAAATGCTTGGGTGCAGAGAATAAGATAAGAGAATTCTATCGGAACCAAGGCTTCATTAATCTTACACATATTCAAGCGAAATCTCTGCCAGTAATTTGCAGAAAGATAGATTCCATACTAATTGCGCCAACCGGTTCGGGCAAAACTGAAGCAGCGATTCTGCCGGTATTAACTATGATCAAGGAATCCATTAGAGAGGAGTATGAAGGGATTAAGGCTTTGTATATTACTCCACTCCGATCTTTAAACAACGATGTCTTTAGAAGGATTGAAAAATACGCCAAGTACCAGGGTTTGAGCTTAGAAATCAGGCACGGAGATACAAGTGCAGTCAAAAAGAAAAAGATGTCCGACAATCCTCCTGACGTATTGATAACTACTCCTGAGACTCTAGGTATCATTCTAACCAACAGAGTACTCATTGGACATTTAACGGGAGTGCAGTGGGTCATAATTGATGAAGTCCATGAGCTACTCCCTAACGAAAGGGGATCTCATCTATCGGTGAGTCTAGAGAGACTGGAAAAAATTGCAATGAATAGACCAACAAGAATAGGCCTTTCAGCTAGCGTAGCAGATCCACATGAGGCAGGAAACTTCGTTGCTGGCTCCGGTAGAAAAATCGCTGTGTTGATGGACAGGTCTATGAGGGAATATGATATAGACATCCAATATGTAAATGGAACTATAAACGACGCTTGTCGGCTGATTCTTAAACATGTTGACCCCATGATACAGCAAAAAAAATCTATCTTGGTCTTTACTAACACTAGAGATGAAGCAGAATATATAGGGACCATCCTAAAATCGCGTGCCAGCTTCGGAGTTGATGTTCATCACGGTTCCCTATCAAAAACCAGTCGGGAGGAAACTGAGAAAAAATTGCGTGAAGGTACAGCCGGACTAGTTGTCTGCACATCATCTCTTGAGTTGGGATTAGATATTGGTTCAATTGATCTGGTTATCCACTATGGATCCCCAAGACAGATATCTAAACTTGTTCAAAGGATTGGTCGAAGTAGACATAATAGTCGTGTGTCAGCAAAGGGACTAATCATTACAAGTTCCCATGATGATGAACTAGAAGCTCATGCAATATTGTATCGAACAAGGAAGGGGGAAATGGAGGAGCAAGGGATACATCAGATGCCATTTGATGTAATGGCTCACCATTTGGTGGGTATTTCTTTGCAATCAAAGACATCTATCCCAGTGAGTGAGGCATTTTATCTGATTAAGAGATCGTATCCTTTTCGAAACCTGAGGATATCGGATATGATGATGTCGCTTAAGATCTTGGCTGATATCGGCTTAATAAGAATAGACATAGTAGAAAACTCATATAAATATACGTTGAGATCCTACAAGTATTATTTCAGTAATATTTCAATGATTCCTTACGTTCAGAAGTTCGAAGTTGTAGATATAGTTGGTAAAAGAAAAATAGGGATGTTAGACCAACAATTTGTTGGAGATTACGGAGAAAGAGGAAATGTATTCGTGTTAAAAGGGCTGCAGTGGAAAATTATTTCAATAGATGAAAAAAGATTAGTTGTTAATGTTGAGCCTCTGCGGGGAGTCACTATGAATGTGCCATATTGGGCAGGTGAAACTATTCCAGTAGACTATTTAACAGCTGTGCGGGTGGCCGAAAGCCGAAGGCGGAATTCTAATGCCGATGTATTCTTTAGCAAAGAAACAATCAGTAACAGTTTAGGTTTGTTGAAAGAGCTACCTAGCTCGAATTTGATTTTGATTGAAAGTAGCCGTGAGAAGAATGCATTGATCTTGCATATGCCATATGGGACAAAAGTGAACAACACATTTGCATCAGTGTTGTCTACGCTTCTTTCTTCTCAGCTGGGATACGTAATTGAAAGCAGATCCGATGCTTACAGGGTTTTGCTCACGTCGGCGGCCGCAAGAATAGGAAAGGCCCATATTGAACGGATATTTAATGAATTGGTCGACTGCGAACCTATACTGATCGCTTCATTCACCGGTACGTATATTATGAATTGGAAAGTGTGGACAGTAGGAAGAAGGTTCGGTATTGTTTCAAAAGAGTCAGTGTACGACAAGAAAATAGCCAGATTGCTCTACGATAGATATATGAAGACGCCGGTTAGTGCCGAAGCGATACGAGAGCTAATTCACGAGAAATATGATATACCTACTACAAACAGGATTCTACAAGAATATTCACACGGCCTGATTGGGCTTAGATGGATTGAAGTTGATGAATTTACTGACTTAGCCAAGCCTACGGTAGACCGCTATCAAAGATTTTCTGCTGCACCACTGAGCTTAGAGACCGGAATAATCGAGCTCGTTAAAGAAAGACTCCTTAGGACGAAGCATCGATTAATCTGTATTCGCTGTGGCGGGTGGGAAAGAGTATTTGAAACAAAGGATGTACCTGACCAGATTCACTGTAAGAAATGCAGATCCTGCCTAATTACCGCTACTTATGTTTCAGATCTTGAACTCCCTGGGATAATTGTAAAAAAGCTTAAAGGGGCTAGGATCTCTGCAGATGAAAGCCGAAGGTTTGATCGCGCATGGAAAATTGCTTCTCTAATAAATAGCTTCGGAAGGAAGGCAATTACAGTTTTATCAGGTCATGGCATCGGGGGAGATACCGCTGCTAGAGTTCTTCGCAATAGTATCGATGAGTCAACACTATATAGAAGCATATACGAAGCAGAAAGACAGTATGTACTTACTCGAGGTTTTTGGAATGACTAGTATACGGCGGCAGTTTCGGTAAGATTTAAGACTACCCAATTTTGTTAATGCTAGAGTAAGGTTTCAAGGAAAGTTGAAGTTTCCCGTCTCTGTCGGTACTAGTGACAACTCCTCTGATTTTTATTCTCTCGCCAACTTTGAGTTCGGTTACGAGACTGGATAGATTTCTCCACCCTAAGAGGCTTATTTCCGCAGTATCATCACCTAATATAGTCTCGGCCAGAGAAACATTCTCACCATTTCTCGTAGTAACTGCATTGATCGAGGGTGTCTGAAGGACGATCCCTTCAACTAGATACGGACGGTCAGAATTGACAATGTCTTCAATCTTGGTTTCGAGCTTTTCAAGGGACGGGAATGAAGAATCATCTTCGATTTCGCTGACATAAGAGTCATCCCTATAGAGAGTTATCTGATTACCAAGAATCATACTTGGTATGCATTGAATTATTGTACCTGAACTGATCGAGGTTTTCAGCAGATTCGAATCGATTCTAAGTGTAGTAATCTTCCCATCCTTTTGAAAAGCAAGGCATTCTAAGTAGCCAGTTCCTAAATCTTTTCCCACAGAAATCATTTTGAGAGCAAGTACTTCGGGGTCTGCTTCTGGATTGGATACATCAAAAGAAGTCCCTTCATCTCCGTGAATTTCAAATTCTGAGTTTCCATACTGCGTGTTTCCTGGTTTAATTCTTACTCCAACGAGGCGTATATTCGAGCCTACTGTTAAAATCTTGGGGAGTCTTGATTCGTCTATATTCCAGATAATTGTTCGCAATGTCTTAGTTCCTTCCTCGTTCGATACATTCAACTGAAGTGCCTTGCTGTCCTGACCTCTAATGTTCTTATATTCTACCATTCTAGGTGACGATGATATTTTTCCGAGAATTACGACGTTGTCGGTTTGACTGGAAATATCTGAAAGATCACGCGCAAAATGGTCTAGAGAAGGAATATCTATAGACTCTTCCTTAATTACTTCTATAGTGCTCATATCTCCAACGTTAAGGACGGGTTTTCCATCTAGGCCAGACTTGACGTAGCACTTTGTCAACTTGATGAGATCACCTGGACGTAAACCGGATTCCTCAGGAAATTCTACTCTCTTTTCCCAAAGCTTGAGTCGTATAGCAGAATCGCCGTCAACAATAGTAATGGTCCTGTTGTGCAACTCTTCGCTATTATCCCTTCTCATGAAAGTACGCGTGGGATAGATGGACATTACTCTACCCACAACGCTGATATCTCTCGCGCCTACATAGAGATCCTTTAATTTTTGGAGACTAGACTGGTTTCGCTCAAGTGAAATACCCAAATCAGCTGCTACTAGAAATAGCGCCCCCTGATCCGTCAGGTAACCCGCCCCAATCTTGCGCTTCTTCTCATCCACAAGATTCTTGATCTCTTCTGCGCTTATTTCCGGCTTTCTTTCAAGCAAGATTTCAACCATCGCTTTAAAGTCACCTGACATTCACCGGTAGCCTCCAGATAAACTCAAATCCCTCTTGACTAGCATATAGATGATACCTGCCTATATATTTTGAGAAGTACATGCTACACACCCCTACCAAAAACTAGATCGGGTTGATGTTAGACCCTTTCGTCGATCGCTACACTCTAAGGATACATATTGTGCTTCACTTGCCTATATTCAAGGTCATTTTCATCTAGGCATCACATTAGATTGCAGGAATATGTGCGAACGTCGGGGTGAATGAATATACATGAAGTACGTTTAAGGCAATTTCATCGTTCGAAAGGTCGAAACAAGATAGGGATTGTATGTAAAGAACAATCTATGATAACACACAATCGGAATGCTTTTCGTGGTCCGCTTTTAGCAAATACTCTCGTTGCACCATAGCGGAAATTGCGGCATGATGGTTCGTTTCTCACTATTATTACTCAAGAATGTCCAAGTGTTCAACAAATATTCGTCAAATTTAGGCCTGAACTTGGAACCCGTTCGGAGATCGTAAATGGAAAGCGGGAACCCTCAAAATTTTCTGTACCTACCCTCTCCCAGTTTATTTCGTACGAACGGCATATTCTCTTACTCTTCACCATCATATGTGTAGGAAGACAGGTATACAAATTTTCAACTTTTGCAGGATCTCTTGTCATTAAAATGGATCTCCTCCTCTTCATTAGGTACTTTACAGCGACATTTCTGTGAGTATGGCCCAAAACAGGGATCTGCGTATCATTAACTACCATAATAAACTCCTTCTTGACCATTGCCGAAATGCCTGTTGTTATATTCGTATTAAAGGAGTCACGTTAAAATTTTTCGATATTAGCCTTAACTGCCCTTATTCACTCCTTTTCTTCCAGATAGATCTCTAAGCGTTAGGAAAATCTTGCTCTGACAGATTTACGATAAAAAAAATGCTAACCTCCGCCTGCTCCACCACCAATAGTCCCCCAATTGTGTTCCTGGTAGACATCTATGAGTTCATTGACAAGATCGTCGTATGTAAGATCTCGCTTGGAGATGTGCATACTTTCAGACAAAATGCCAGATAATCTCTTAAATGTTGAGTCCTCTATGAGTAATGACTTCACGTTACATTTTGCAATCTGAACTTTATTAGGATATCTACCACCGCCTCTTCGCATTCTTTTAAAGGAAGTCAATTGGACTATCGCAGATTGAGTAACTATGGGATCGGCCGGATTTGAACCGGCGGCCTCCAGCGCCCAAGGCTGGCATCATACCAAGCTAGACAACGACCCCGGTCAATTCAGTTCCTTTTTTGATACAGTAGCTCTATATATATCATGATTGACAGATTCTCCTGTCCCATGGATTATCTGCAGTGCTACCAGAAGGCCGGTCAAATAGCGTCCGAAGTTAGGGAGACTGCAAGAAGCACCAATCATGTCGGGAGAAGACTTCTGGACATTTGTAATTCCTTAGAAGATAAAATTAGAGTACTCGGAGGACTTCCTGCATTCCCTGTCAACGTGAGCCTAAATGATGTGGCAGCACACTACACCGCCGAGCCGTATGATGAAACCGAGGTAAACGACGGTGATGTACTCAAAATCGACATAGGAGTGCAAATTGATGGATACATAGCTGATACAGCTGTAACAGTTTGTTATGATGCTAAGTATGATCCTCTAGTAAGAGCATCAGAGGCAGCGTTAGCCGAAGCAGTAAGATACGCCAACGCTAACGCGCGTTCAAACGAGATAGGAAAGGTTATAGAAAGCACAATAGCTAAATTTGGCTTCAAACCCATCCAGAATTTGAGCGGCCATTCCCTAGATCAATATACTATTCACTCAGGAAAATCTATTCCAAATATTCGTACCATAGGACCCTCATTTGGATTACTGGAAAACCAAGCTTACGCGATCGAACCTTTTGTGACCACAAAGAATGGTCAAGGTGTTGTGTTCGAGGGGAAAACAAAAAACATCTTTGCAATTAGATCTAGGAAACCTTCTAAAGACAAGAAAGTTGATAGTATTCTAGATACAATATGGAACACATACAAGACCCTACCATTCGCAGCTAGATGGTTAATGGATCGTTACGAAGCGACCGAAGTGCTTAATTCAATTAAGCTTCTAGTCGCAAAGAAAAATATCCATGCTTACCCTATACTGATCGAGACCCAAGGCCAGATCGTGACTCAGTCTGAACACACCATAATCCCTAAAATTGACCATGTTGAGATCATTACTCGTTAGTACAATTAAGTGCGAATCAAGAATAGACCTCTTACATTGGTGAAAATTGTTCGCAAATGTACCTGCGGTTGTGTTACTATGCACTGATAGATCAGACAACACCATTTCAAAGTGAAACCTGTATTCTACGAATGAGTTTATGATAGTGGACCAGAATGAATAATGACCAATGAACTATGACATTTCAAACGGTCAAGACAGGGTAAGGTGGAAGAAAAAGCGTAAGACCTCCGAATTGACAATCAAAGATAAGGGGTGTATCACGATTCTATGCAAACTCCTTTTCCAGCATTTCTTTCTTGTCACTAATTCGAAATAATTTGTCTGTTTTTTTCATTGCTTCTGATCTAGGCCTTCTCAACAGCATTGACTGAAGAAGCAAATGATTCTCCGGGATTACCAAGCCTGTTTGGTCGTCTGAATACACAATTTTAAGGGTTTCATCTTGGACTCGTAGAATGTCCTGATGAATGTGAACCATGTTCGTGTCTCCATGTTCGAATCCGAGCTCAATCGCTTTCAACCTAACATCTGCCGTGCCCTTAGCAGAATTTAAAATGGCTACGGCGAATTCTTTAGTAAACAAGTCCAGGATTTGGTCCTTGGTAGGTGATTTTGAACGAAATCTGACAACCATCTGGTGCAGGTGCATCATTCTCGAAGGTACTTTAAAGGCCTCAACATAAAGATTAGCATGTGGAATAAAGTCCTTCACGTCCTCTTGATGATGTGGATTTTTATCCCACTGAATGGAATCTTTCACTTCCTTGGAATCTTCTAGATCTGCCCATCTCCTAACCAACGTGACATCATAACGCTGGATTTCATTCCCATAGCTTTCCATCAATGGCTGCATGATTTTACCCATTCCAGATACATTACAGCTGCCTTGAATTACGTATTTTTTGCCTGAGGCCGCTTCGTAATTTACTCTGGAATTATGAATCATTCTAGCTACAGCTCTGTCACCGTGTCGCTCCTCACCTCCTTGGAATATGGCAGGTTTTCTCAGAGGTTGGTAAAGTTTAATTTTATTACTGTATCCATTGCCTTCTTTTGCCGCGTCTAGCACCAGATCACATCCAGAGACAGCATCTTCTATTGAGCCAGCTATTAAGTTCTGGTATCTAGGGACTAGGTTGTCTGGAACGTAAATATCATATTTATTTTTGAGATCCATTAATACTTGCTCATCCATGGTATACTTGGCGATTCCTAACAATCCAATTTCGGTGTCCTTTGATAGGGCAGAAGCTAGTCTACTTCCTATATTCCCATATCCATTAACGAAAACCTTAACTATTTTGCTTCACCATAGAATAAGAAGCAGAGGGTTTGCTTTTATATACTGTAGTCGACCAATAGAGCTAAGAATATCAGTGACAATTAGATTTTTATAGGTTGGAGAAAATTAATTCATATACCCGTGATTGATTCACTTACGGCTTCAACTACAACTGAATTGCCTAGATTTTACATGGTGGTGACATATCAGCTTCAATATTCTTATCATTGATAATTATGACTCTTTTGTATACAATGTAGCTCAACTTGTTGGCAAGCTTGGGTGTAGACCGACGGTAATCAGAAATGATGAAAAATCTGTTAAAGAGATTAAGAAAATTAATCCAGATGGTATCGTAATATCGCCAGGTCCAGGATCTCCTACAGGAAAGCGAGATTTTGGAGTATGCGGCAATGTTATCAGTGAATTAGGCCCTTCGTTTCCTATTCTAGGAATTTGTCTAGGACATCAAGGCATTGTTAGTTCATTTGGTGGAAGGATCATTAATGCTAAGGAGATCAGGCATGGAAAGGTAAGTCAAATCAGGTACGCCTCTAGTGATTTGTTCCGCAATCTTGACAATCCATTTGTAGCTACTCGATATCATTCACTAGTCGCTGATCCGTCTAGAATTCCAGATTGTCTTGAAGTCACGGCACTCTCTAAGGACGATCACGAGATAATGGCAGTGAGGCACAAACAGTATTTAATTGAAGGGGTACAATTCCACCCGGAATCAGTAATGACAACGCAGGGTCCTCAGATTCTGTTAAATTTTTTGAATATGATAAAAAGATGAATTCCGTAAAATCTCCTCTACAGGAATTGATCGAGAGGGTGGTCGTAGAAAAGGCTGATCTTAGCAAAGCAGAAACAGTGTTCGCCTTCGATAATATATTTCATGGAAACGAATCCGACATAACTATTGGCTCGTTTCTAACTGCTTTGGCCATGAAGGGCGAATCCGAAGACGAGATTTTGGGGGCCTATGAAGCAGTTAGGGAGAAAGAGTACGCGTTTGGACCTGCCGTCGGACCATCCATTGATATCTGCGGTACTGGAGGAGAAACGTTGAAAACTTTTAACATAAGCACTGCTGCCGCCATTGTTACGGCTGCTTCAGGTTGCCGAGTTGCAAAACACGGAAACCGTTCCAATTCCGGTCCTTGCGGAAGTGCAGATTTCCTTGAAGCTGTAGGCTTTGATCTACAGTCACCAAGCGAAAAGCTCTTGCGTTCACTTGAGCAGGTAGGAATTACTTTTCTTTTCGCTCCCAATTTTCATCCATCAATGAAAAAAATCTCCACAGTTCGGAGGGCAGTAGGAATAAGGACAGTTTTCAACATTATTGGTCCACTCTGTAATCCTTGCGTTAACTTGAGTGGACAGCTGATCGGTGTGTCCAAACCATCCTTGCTAACCAAGGTTTCAAATGTGATGAAGAACTCAAATCTTAGGAGATTCATGGTAGCTTATTCACAAGATGGATTTGATGAATTGACTAATACTTGTGATAATAAAGCTATCTACTTCAATCAAGGCGAGCTAAGCACAATTTTGATCCATCCACAGGACTTTGATTTGGCTCTCTCAAAGAGGGAAGCCCTTACAATAGAGTCGAAAGAGGAAAGTGTTAGAACAACCATGGAGGTAATATATGGGTATGCTTCAAAGCAGGTGCAGGATGCAGTGGTATTAAATGCTGCTGCCGCCTTGGTAATAGGGAATTCCGTAGACAAGCTGAGTGAAGGAATAGAATTAGCAAGAAATAACATAAGGAATGGAAATGCATGCGCGACTCTCCGCGGGTTGATAAAGGAGTGTGGCGACGAAGAGAAACTGTTAACGGTCGAACCAATCCTTCGTAAGCGCCATTAGCTAGACAGCCGATCATTCGAGCGCAAGAAGACTACACTTCTACAGGAATACCACTCCTGCAATTAATTAGTCGCCACCAGCTGTCCTTCAAATGCTTTTTTTCTATTATATTTTGAGGGTTTGGAGTAAAGTCGATCATTTACTCAGGATTAATGCGAAGACAAGAAGAAAAAATTTGTTATCTAACACTTGCTTTGGTTTATCAAGTGCAGATCATTTTTCACTTTCTTTTAGTTTTCGACTTCGTCTTAGCCTTAACTTTAGATTTAGAACTAGATTTCTTTGCGGGTTTTCTTGTACCAGCCTTAGCCTTAGGAGCAGCTGCAACCTTTACCCTACCACCACCTATCTTAAACATCTTTGTACCACAAACAGGACAGGTTCCCGATAAGGCCCTTTGACCATTTTTCATCGTAATCTGCTTTTCGTCTTCCATATCTCGTTTTGCCTTACATTTTACACAATACGCTTGTGTTGCCAACTACAGATAATCTATCGGGCTTAAATATAAGAATAGCTCCTAACATAGAGTCATTGTAGTCTCTATTACCATATCGGTATGGAAATTTTGATACTTTATCCCAGGAACGAGCATTTCAATATCTAGAGGAGATTTAAAAATTACTTTTGCACTATATAATGACTGTACTATCTAAGAAAATTGGATTGTACTTTTATGATGAGACAAACGTTCCTAGTGGATGTCCTTCGATGGCTTTTCGTGGTTCATTAAAGGACGATCCTTAATGAATGAAATCGGCAACAGGGGTTAGATGGTACTATAATCTATCTACAAATGGTTTGGTCGAATACCTAAAGATAAAACTAAATCAGCGTCTTGCGAAAATCCAGAAAACTGGATGGGATTTAGCTATTTGGTGAGAATTAACGCCAGATCAAGGTATTTGGGCATGGGAGGTGAGTTGGCATGGATCCTGCTCCATGGCAAGCGTGTCATAACCCTCTGTTACCATAGTATATTTCTTGTATAGCCAGATCAAGTGACAATATCTTGGATTGCCATTCGATTGAAACATCTGAAATTGGAAGTTGACTGTTAGAAGATGGCTAAGGAATACTAGGAAAAGGGGCACGGTTAAGTCAAAGCAGGTTCTATGTATTCTGCATGCGTCGTTCCAAGTACCCAAGCTTCAAGACCACGGGACTGAATGCACGATCAGTTACAAACGCAAATACCTGTATTAGCTCAGCTCATACGCTTCGAATCAACTTTTCCGAATATATTATTAAAGTAATCTGACTGTTCATGGCTGAGCTCTTCTGTTTCACCTTCGTGAACATTTGCCAATTTTTTTGCCAATTTCTTTTTGTATTCCAATTGCATTTGTCTGGCAATCTGAATGCGCTGAGCTTGAGGCGAGCCAGCCCCATGCATAGATTCGGTAAGATATCCCACTGCGTTCCGGCCGAGTGTCATGTTTTCAATTAATCTCAATATCCTTACACGATTTTCAGTCGACACGCCCTTTCTTCCCTTTAAGTATTTTTCAAGCAGAGGTCCGACTTTTGGACTCTTAAAGTCCTTCTCTGATGGCATTGTGACCATTAAGCCTCCTGCCACATCCTGGGCTATTCTGCTCAGTTCATAGGGAAATCTAGTTACATTGTGTTTGCAAACATTAGCCAGCATATCGTCATTTTGAAAATTGCCAGAAGCGGTCTGTTGGGCCTGGTAAGATGACGCAATCCCAGCTGCAAAAATAGTCTCATTCAAATGAGTCATTTCGACTAGCTTATCCTTGATATGAGAAGCGTTTGCTACACCGTTATAATCAGCTATTGCCGCAGCAGCTCCAATTAAGACGTCTCCCAAACCTGTCTTACAAACATAGCTCCGTCTATGATAACATGTAAAGCGCTCAACAAGCATTGAGGCATATTCAACTTCTCCATCCATGAAGATCCGTTCCTTTGGAATGAATACGTCCTTAAAAATTATCATGGCCTCTTGACCCGAAAACTGTGAATTTCCGGAGTCTATATCTCCTCCCTCCATGCTCCGTGTATCGCATGATTGCCTACCGTAAATGTATGTTATCCCATGAGCATCAACTGGTACTGCACCAACTATTGCATAATCCCGATCTTCAGATCGCAATCTCATTGTAGGCATAATTAGTATCCAATGTGAATTAATGCAGCCAGTTTGATGAGCCTTCGCTCCAGTCACGTATACCCCATTCTCATCCCTCTTTGAAATATGGAGAAACATATCTGGGTCGTCCTGCTGACTGGGAGAAAGGCTTCGATCACCCTTAACGTCTGTCATTGCTCCACCAATAACCAGGTTCTCGATTTGAACAAACTTTATAAAATCCTTGAGGCGGGAATGATACTCAGTGTTGTACTTCTTGTCGATTTCAAAAGTAGTGGAATATAAGGAATTCAAGGCATCCATTCCTACACATCTCTGAAAACAAGTTGCAGTAAGCTGTCCTAATTTTCTCTGCATGCGATTTTGGTTGACTAAATCAGCTGCACTTTCAGTAACGTGCAGAAATCTATTCACTCTCGTGTTGGATAAGGACGAATGAACCGAGGCAAGCTCAGGTTCTTTCTCGGCTATCTCATAGGTTTCAGCGACAGCGTTTATCGAAGGCCGTATCATCGGATGATCCACCGGCTCATTTACAAGTTCTCCAAACAAATATACCTCTAGATTTCGGCCTCTAAGGCTCTGTATATATTCCGCCCCACTGCGAATAGGCATGGTTATCTAATATTATCTTTGATATTATTTATATCTTCTTTTCAACTTTTTGAAAAGTAATAACGCTATGATGGAATTATTTCATTAATTTATGATCAAACCATTTGTCTTATTCGAGTT
>JAATVR010000715.1 GCA_014523665.1 Nitrososphaerales archaeon TH526 | reverse complement strand
ATGATATCGGGCAAGTTAGTGATAGTTCTCCAAAGCAAATCAGTCTTTCTATAGTCATAAACATCTGTATATACAGAATTAATGAAATCAGCTATACTCTTTCTTGGTATCGAAGTTACATTCTTTGAAAGTTTGATCATCCGATACATCTCTTTTACATCTCCGTCTTCGAGATCGAGTCCACATATTAGATCGAATGATGGAAGAACACGATAAAAATCAATAGGGAGATGATCTTACTAACCCAACGACTGAATTAGAAGAAGATGTAAGATACTTCAAGAGACTCTTAGAACAAGAAGCCAATAAGAATAAAAAATGATATAACATAAGCAGAAAAAAGAAGTATTAATTTCCTTGTCGAGCCAGACAAGGATTCATCCTTTTTCTTTACATATAACTTTTTCAGCTTGAATCTATACAGTTCAAATATTACGGAGAGAAATGAGGAGACATCCTGAATTACTTAGAAATGTACCGATTTATGATTTTAACTGATTTGTGGGAATGATAATCGCATTCAAAGTGTCAATTTCAGGGTGCCGGAAGACTCATGAACATTCGGCAAGACCATTGAATATGTTATATGAGCCTGCAACTATTTGAAAGTTAACAGGTTTGTTATTTCCGCAATCTCCGCTTATTATAATATCTTTTGGGACTTTGCCTTGACATAATGAATCAATGGTTTCCTTACCTCTCAGGTCATATTTGGTATTATCTATAGTTCCGCCGATTATTGTCCCTTTCTTCTCACTAGGCTCGTCTGTGCCTTTTATACTCCATTCACCCTTTATCATACCGCCCTCATTATATGCATTGACTGACAAACCAGCCGTAGCAGGGTTTGCCGACGTGGTTGTACATTGATAATTTGTAGAATCAGTATCAATCAAAATCTTGTTTGGTCCTGTACTGTCCTGAGCCGTTACCACTACGCATAAGAAAGACGGAGCTACCACCAGCATTGTTGAAACTAATAGGACCATAATTAGGGTCTTCGACTTTGCGTTTTTATCGTATAGCATATTGATGCCATGTCTCATTCCCGTATTAATGTTTGAGTCTAACAGAGCTTTGAATACCATTAGGATACAATTCTACTGGCGGAGAAAATGGAACTTATCCTCTTAAGATGCTCCCGTACAACTACTTGTCATATCCTGCCCCCTACTCTGGTAAACGTGCAAGGCAATGCTGGAGCTGAGTCATGTCATGCGATAAAACCTAAAGTAACCAACACCTAAAGGCATTCTCAAAGAAAGTATTCTACGGCCAATTTCTGTCATAATGTTAAGGCAAATTAAAAGTCGCATGCATCCGCATGTAAAGGTTAATATAAGTCGCATGCATGCATGCGAAATATGGCTTCAAGAAAAGTTAGAAGTAAACAAATAATGAAAGTATACAATACGGTAGTACATGGTAATGGCGACGGTAACACTACCAAACAAAAACCGGTACCAAAGTTAGAAAGAATACACTTAGAGGTAGACGAATTCACAGAACACAACGCGATAAAAGTTGCGTTACAGCAGTTCATTGAAAAAGCACAAGCACACCATAACCAATATCAAATACGCAGAAGCATTATGATACAAGAGGTAGCGGCTAATATAGAAAAGGAGTTAATTAGGGTAGGCAGGCCACAACTAATATGCTACATTTCACAAGAGCTCTATAAAATACTAAAATGGTGTAAAATACCCTGGAATAGAAGCGATATCATAAGAGCACTACCCCAGAGATTCAAAGACCCAACCAATCGCGCTAACGCATTAGCTAGACAAAGATACCCTGGAGTACCAGAAGATACAGGTAAGACGGTAGAAGAGTTAGAAAAACAACTTAATAGAAAAGCTCCAGCGAGACAGTATATTGTAAAATGTAATTTAGAATACATAGGCAAACATGGCTTAGCTACACTAGTAACCACAAAGGAAACTAAACCACTCTACAAGTCTGTCGTACCTGTCATAATAAGGGTTAACGCTGCGGAGCAAACCGCTACTGTTGAAGTAGACAAAGAGACATACAACGATATGCTTATCATTAAGAGCCCTGATAGGTTACTAGAATAATATAATACTACTACATACTTTTATTCTCATTCGCATGCATTTGCATGCAGCATTTTAAGAGTGAAGACAGAAAAAGTAGCCACAACTTCGGCTACTTTAGATAAATGAAGTAACCAGCAAATACAGAGCGTCTGCTACTCCAATCACTGCAGATAAACTTTAGTAAATTCGGTACATCCTAGAAGCATAAAGTATTCTTGATGATAACGTATTGCTTCTTCGGCTTTGAGGTTTAATGCAATGGCTACATCCACAGGAGTCTTTTGCTGGACATAAAGCTCGAAAGCTCTAGACGAGATAGAAGTAAATTCGTCTAGACCTACTCGATTTGAGATTGTTTTTATGGTGTTTGGTGATACCTTTGCCTTTTGGGCAATGTCTCGATATGACTCTCCCTTTTCTAGCATCGCTATAACGAGGGCCTCCTTCTGCTTTTTATCCATTGCTCACATATTATTTGTACCTTGAAGGATTTAGCTTTTGCTACTAGTGATATCGTGTGATATTGGAGCGCTATTTCTTGTAATTTTCTGCATCAGACTGGTATTAAAATGAGCACGATTACTATCAGATAAAACCAACCTTTCTTAATGTGTACTCCATTAAGTTCTATGACGGTTTCTTTGCTGTTGAAATTTGCCTTTCAGCCTATCGATAAGTTTCTTGAGTGGTGGCAAAATTCACTTGATATAATCTCTTGCTGGAATGATGTTAACAGGTATCGAGAATCTCTGAACGTATAAAATAAGTATTTATTCAAATATTCGAAAGGGGTGCAGGCATTTATTCCAAGTCCCGTCTTTGATAACTCTGCATTACCCACTTAATTAGTCACCAAATAGACAGACAAAGAAGAAGCTAGCTGTTCATAAAAAAAACATATTTGAGAAACTTGACTTTAAGATATATGATCTCACAATGCCCGCCGGTACTAGGAAGATCTACATAACTCATTGCTCTGCGAAGAAAGATCCAGTTTTGATGAGTAACAAGAAGAGAGTCACTCCCGATAAATTATACACGGCGACTCCTACTCAACGATTTATGAGTGAATGCAAGAACAAGGGAGTTAATTGGGCGATATTCTCTGACACGTACGGTATATGGTTTTCAGACGATCTACATGAATGGTACGATAAGAATCCAAACAGGGTAACAAAAGATGAATTTAATCATTTAGTTGGTGAGTTTGATGCATCTCTTAGACGATTTGATCAAATTTATTTTTATTGTAATCCAGGCAGATTTCATACGTTATACAAGAGACTCATTAAGAGCAGTGAGCTGAAGGCTAAGATAAAACTATTTACTCATCTTAATGAAATATCCAATCAAAAAAGTACACCTACTTTGTCCGAGAAATGTAAATGGCTTCATGAACACCTGGAACTCCTTCCGATATTCAAGTATCCGTTTGATTTAAAACTACTCCCAAGGAATGGGATTTATTTCTTTTATGAAGAAGGTGAAAATTCGGATCATGATGATGGCATTCTCAAGCCAAGAATTGTAAGGATAGGAACTCATAAAGAAAACAATTTCAGAACAAGAATATCTGAACATTTCTTACTTAATGAGTCAAGGATGGGATTTACTCTAAAAAATCCAAAACCGTCAGACAGAAGTATATTTCGAAAAAATATTGGAAGGGCATTACTAAATAAGCAAAGAGATTTTGATTATCTAAGGGTGTGGGACATTGATTATACCAGTCACATAAAAAGAACTAAAAATTCACAGCTTAGGAATATCGATAAGGAAAAGAATATTGAGTTACAGATCACCAGCTTATTGCGTAAAACATTCTATTTTCGATTTATCCCACTTGTGGGACAAAAAAAGAGGATAGGAAAAACAGGAATGGAAAGTAGACTGATTGGTACAGTAGCTCGTTGTAAGCTATGCAGTCAGTCGAAGAATTGGCTGGGTAAATATTCTCCTATACCTAGGATAAAAAGCGGCAAACTATGGTTATCTCAACACCTCGATTCGGTCGGCTTGACAGATAGTGATCAGACATACATATCAGAAGCGATAGCAAGAATCAAAGAGAATGCCGCTGTTGGTCATGCTTATGGTTATGCTCATTAAAAGAAACTATTTAGTAATAATACTGTGAATCGTGTTACAATAAGTATAAAGAACTTTAAAGGTTATTTGTGATGACAATTTATGGATAGAACACTGACATTTCAAAATGGAGACTGGCTTATGGCAAGCTTCAAAGCGACGAACACACAAAATGTCCCTGTCTTCTTTCATGCTGTCAATAATGAATCATTTATAGTTGATCACGATAACTCATCCCAATACACTCCAAGCTAAAGGCTAGGCTGCTGCAGCACCTCAAAGTGCTCATTCTCCTGTCTTGTTTGATCTTATATCCAATGCAATAGGAACGTCTAAAACAAATATCTTTCCAACAATATCACTAGCACGTAGTTTGTTTGCAATCTTGTAAATGAGGCTATCAACTTGGTCATCACTAACGACAACTTCGATCTTTGTTCTTGGGTTATATTCAGGAGTATACCTCATTGTGCCCAAACCTACTGCTACTTCTTCCGATTTTGAACTTCCTCTGCCGTGGATCCTGTAATGACTCATTCCTCCAACTTGTGACTCCTTAAGAATGTCGTTTACATCCTTCAGCGCTTGATCTGGAACAAATATTTGTATCTCCTTCATAGCATTTTCGACTTGGAAGTAAGCGGTAGCATGATATTTAATAAATACTTAATGTAAGTCATCGATAAAAGAGAATGACACCTGTGAGATGAAAGAGATGCATGAATTTTACGACATACAGGAATGATACATTATCGAAGCGTGGTGGGGCTAAAGCAGATCCTGCTACTGAGCAAGCTAGGACATAGCTTAACGAAGATCCATATCGATCAAAGCCTGTTCTCCATAACATTCTTCAATGTATTCTTCAAAATCTACATGCCATCCACTCCAATTATTATTCATTCCTGAATCAAGCTCTACTCTCCACATAAGAATTTTATCATGCCATGGACCACATCTGTCTGCATACACCGTCTCTGATAGAATAAATGTTATGACACCAGCTGTGAACGTTAACATCACTAACCAATTAAACCTCTCACTGGTTAACATTTTAATCAATCATTTTCTCTAGTACAGAAAGGATATTCAGGATCTGTGTTACGTATTGTTGGAGATATTGGCAATCTTTCTTCAAATACCCATTTTCATTTCTTTTGAATTTCTGAGCTACGCAATTCGATTGTTCCAACTGTTCCAACTCTTTCTAATCGCCCACCTGTGATGGCTATCGCAGAGGAATGCTTCGAATTCATGTCTGAACTCTGTTCTACTACGGCAGCCACAATTAACTAGAGCACAAACGACCTCTTTCTTCGCCTTTGATAGGAACTTCATTTTTTATACTTCAACCTCCTTTGTTATTGCATCGCATAAATAGGAACTTGCATTATCGTTTTGTGCTTTTGGTCGTGGGTAAGACTTAACGCTAATACCCGCACACACGCACCAGTTATAGCTTGATATTAATAAATTAGAACGATGACCTTTAAGCAGTGGAGAGAATCGAGGCGACTCCTTAATGAAAGAACTATCCAAGCGTTTTGGCTTACTCAGTCCAAGCGTTTTGCATATCCAGTACGTAACGGCTTTTCT
>JAATVR010000714.1 GCA_014523665.1 Nitrososphaerales archaeon TH526 | reverse complement strand
CCATGCAGGAATTACATCACAGAAACCTTCGTCGGGATCAGCCATAAATATGCACGGACAAATTACATCACAATTACAACCTTCAAAATAATCACCTTCGATCTTCCAAGCAGGAGACATTAGACTCGTATCAGATTGATAAGTGGTTGTAGAGGACACAGTAGACCTATAATACTAAGTATAATTTAAGATTTTATACACATTATTCATTGTTTGGCATTGCGATATCAACCGGGATCATGCCTCATCATTCTATTACACATAATTACGACCCCAGCCTTATACCGGAACAATATGCTTCACGATCGTTGAATGCTGAACCATTCTTCTGTTCCTTTACAACCCCAGGAGGAATGGCCAGCCAGGTTAAATGTGCAATATCTGATCCATATTATTCCATATAGTACTATTCATATACTATGTGAGATACTAGGAGCTGGAGCTATCTTACTATCAGTAGAATATAGAAGTAGTCCTGAATCCAATTACAGATAAAATAGAGAATCTTCTCGACCTCAGTTAGTATTGTATCCAAACTAAGAGCAAGCCAAACCGGTTAAACATTGTGCTGTCTTACAGTGGCACCTCTATCTCATTTAGAACTAATTTTTATCTTCTTACTCTCGTCTATCTTTTTTGTACTTTTTTCAAAAGTTGCTAGACGCCCTACTTTTGTAACATCGTCTCGAATTATGCCTCTTAACAATATCACCGTATGTTTTGCCGATTTCTGCTGGCATTTGAGAAGCTTTCGCTTATTATTTTCTGGAGCCTTTCGTACTGTGCCTGTAACTCGAATCACTTGGTTTTGGTTATATTGGAATTAAATTCCTCAATTACCTATCATCTATGCTCCATGTTTACCTCTGGATAAAAGTGCTCTAGTAGGTGAACTCTAAGTATTCTGCTGATATTTTTTGTTACCAATGAATATAATTAGTGTCTGTTCACATAATTTACAAGTATCTAATATCTCTTTGCACTCCCTTTGATGATAAATGCTAGACTGTTACTTTAAAAACATAATCATAATAATATCGCTGCTCGAATTTTCTTTTTTGAATTATTCAATTTTATCACAAAAAATGAAATATCAATTGTAATAGTCTTTACGTTATAAAGTTCTACTACCAGTGGTTTGGAGTTCAACGGCTAAATAATATTATGTTTGATTGCACAGTATTTGTGATAATAATGTCTTGGACGTCCGCTACTTACGATAGCATGTTCATGTGTAATGGGCCCTCTACAAGAAATGCAAAGTCCATTCTGCTTTGCCTCGATTATTCTGAGTATTCGACTTATTTTTTCGTTAGGGTTGATAATTAGTGGGAGTATCAGATCAGTGAGTATCAAATCGGAAGCTAATGAGATTTGTTATGTATTAAAGTAGATTTAATACGCAACATATTTTGAGTAACACAACTGAACCCATTGTTGATTGACTTGTTACAACATCTGATATATGAAGAACAGAAAAGTTGATTTTGGATTTTGCTTCGACTAAGCCATAGAATCCGATTAAACTCGTCAAATTGCTTTAAGGCAAATACCATACTTGATTATTAGAAAGCCAAATCAAAGAATAGAATCAAAGACTCGACTGTGGACACAATATCAACTCTCAGTCCAATCGTCGCTATCTTCGTCGATATGATCCCCTTTATCAAGGCACGATATAGACTGTTTTGTGCATTGACTCATGGACTACATAAAACTATTATCCGATCAAGTCCCTTCGGATATCACAAGTGGACTTGCAATACTACATCGGATGTTCTGGTTGGAGTTATACATCATGGCAGGGCCCATTCTATCCTAAAGATATTGAAAACTCGAAGTGGTTGGCGTTTTATTCAAAAGTCTTTAATTATGTTGAAATAGACTCTACTTTCTACAGAATACCTAACGAATTTATGGTTAAGAACTGGTATAAAAGGACTCCCGAGAACTTTCGATTCACTGCAAAACTCCCTAAGATCATAACACATGACAAGAGACTAAGAAATATCGATGAAGATCAATTGGATTCCTTCTTTAAATCAATCTCTGAATTAAAAGAGAAGTTACTAACATTATTAATACAATTGCCACCATCCCTACGAATTGTAGAAGGTCTAGAGGCTCTGAGGAATATCCTTCCGCACCTAAACAGAGGATTCAGATACGCAGTAGAAGTACGCCATAGATCCTGGTTCCAAGATCTTGCGTACAATTTCTTCGCGAACAATAGGATGTCTCTAGTATGGAGCCAGCTTGCGGATATTCATACTCCTCCAATAGTCACTTCAGATTTTGTTTACGTAAGATTCATCGGTGACAGAAGCATACAAGAAAAGGATTTTGGACAAATTCAGATTGATAGAATAAAGGAAATGAAGAAGATCGCTCGAAACTTCGAGGATGATACTAATGAAGGAAATTTATCAAAGGTTAAATTTGCCATCGTTGCTGCAAATAATCATTACGCCGGCTTTGGGCCTGGCACAGCAAATATTTTCAGACAATTGTTAGGTCTGGAAGAAGTAAAATGGGGAGATGAATATGTTCCAAGAGATGATCTTGGTAAGAGGTACGATGAGAGCATGAATAATCAGGTAAGTAGGACCACGCAGACAAGTTTGTCGGACTTTTTCAAATAGAAACAAGAAGAATTGTATAACTGCAGCACTGGTCATAGATATCCTCAACGCAAGACCTGTCATTTTCTCTCGGGGGGTCGAGATCGATGTATTACTGAGACTTCATGATTAAGATCCGGACTCATGTTCGCGCATTAAAAACAATCAATATTCAATGATAATGGGAGATATTAAATCTCCTTATGTGCCATTCCATCAAATACAGTAAAATTAGATATCGAACAAACCTTGTGAGAATTGAAAATATCTGAACTATGTAAGATGATTGAAGTCTCTATTCAATCTGGAAGATATCCTCTGGATAAGGAAACTGAAAAGCAGTTGGCTGGTCTCGTACAAGTGATCAACAGATCTTCCTCAGATGATCTAAAGGAGAGTGACATCAGAATAGAAGTGAGATTACGAGATCTTTATGTATTGAACAACTATATTCAAAGCATCCAACATCTACCGGGAGTCATCGAAGTTGACGCGTTAGATTCATTTAAGATGTTGAGTAGACGTACTGGAAGAATAGAGAAATCTAACATTTCATTTCATTCACCGAACTAAGACTCCAAAGCTTTATGGTGGCCATCCAAAATTGGTATTTAGAAAGGACAAAAGGCATTTCATTATCCTCTTCGCGGTTGCTTTGCCGATCTCAATCGAACCTTCAATGTATAAAGAACTGTTTGGTCACCTTAAAAACTTCGAGTCGTACATCAGGTGCCATCTTTATAAGACATCTCTAAATAGATGCTAGCTAAGGTAATTAGCGTGTATCTGTCATCAGTGGGTGACTTAAAGCATGTCTGTACTGTTAACGCGGTGTAAGGAAGAGCTTGACTTTTTAAAAGATGTCATTACGCATTATTCTAATCCGTACCGTTTTTGCACACTACACATCAACGTCGGCAACACGAAGCTCTTCCCTTAAACGGAATTTCTACTGATTGCCGAAACATTGCCAATGCTAGTAACTGTATCGTTTCTGCAATTCATGGTTTTAGAATGATCAGTAAATCAATTAACAATAATAATCCTCTAGAAGAAAGTAGCACATTTAAATACCTGTTGATAGTATCATAGGCAAGAATTCCTAATGGAAGCGCATGCAATATTTGAACCTCTTGATCCGGCTCTCGTGTCGATTGTAGATGAATTTAACCAGCTGTTAGATGACAATTCTGCTAATATTTCAAGGGCGAAAGCTTCAATCCTTGATCTTGCGGAGAGGTTGGAACAACTGGGCAAGTCTCCAAATACCGTGAGCATTTCGATTAAGAGGGTATTGCAGCGAAAAATAGCCGAATGAAAGATTAGTACCAGGTGGATTCACTCTTGTTTACCTCCAAAGTGGAAGAGTCTACAGGAAAAGGGAACTAAATTCCTTTTCAGCGGTCGCTTCCGATAAGGAAATGCATAACGCTGACGAAGAAAACATAGCGTTACTGCAGAAGATTAATGGGTTGCAAGGGGATCTTATGCAGTTAAAGCAGGAAAACTATCCACCTATTGTATGCATCAAATTCAAAGAAGGTTTTAATTCGGCTGTCTTAATGATCTTAATTATCCCTTCGGGCTTTTTCATCACATTTTCAGCAATCTTCTTTTTAATGTAATAATTAGACTTGCTGCTTCTTAACATATTTCTAAGATCATATCCTGGGTTTTCAAAAAGACATGTTAACAATCTGCCATCTGAAGTTAGTCTCATTCTATCGCAGCTGGCGCAGAAAGGTTCAGTCATTGAT
>JAATVR010000087.1 GCA_014523665.1 Nitrososphaerales archaeon TH526 | reverse complement strand
CGCGACTCGTTTATAAGAAAGATAACTGGTTTAGGGATTCCTTTGGAAGGTATGTTATGTTCAGAGGCGTAAACTTTGGATCAAGGAGCAAGCTTCCTCCTTACCTCCCCATCTCTCCACTTAATCTTAAGAAGATATCTACACAAGAGCTCACAAGTGAAATTGAGTCTGTAGCCAAGGAACTTGACATCTTGCAAGAATCGGGGTTTAATGTAGTTAGATTTGTTCTCTCCTGGAAAGCCATAGAGCCTACACCTAATCCAGACCTTGATCGGATTCTACCAGAGGGAGAAGAATATCTGAGACTCGTACTGCAGATCATTGAAGAGCTTTATTCACGTAATCTCCTGGTCTTGCTTGATTTCCACCAGGATATCGCACATGAGGTATGTGGTGGAGATGGATTTCCGGATTGGGCTCTGGCGTTGAGTAATGATGTCAAGAGGCCAGAAAAGCCAGTGAAAAACAATAAACTGTGGGCTATGTCGTACCAAATGAATAAGCTCGTCAAAAACACGCTATATTCATTTTATCATAACGATCTAACCAATGATGAATTGAAACTCTCCCACTACCCAATAAGGACACACCTTGAAAAAACAATAGGACAGAGTATTAAATTCTTCAAGAGCGCTAAGGGTGGAGAGGGTCATCCTGCTATTTTAGGTGTGGACCTTTTTAATGAGCCTCATCCTGCAGGTATTGACAAACTTGAATTTGAATCAAAGTTGCTAAAGGAGTATTATCTGAATGCTTTCCATGAAATAAGGAAATATGATGACAAGATTTTTGTGTTCATTGAACCACGGGTAGATTGGACTGCGTTTTCTTCAGAAGAGATGAACAAGAAATTAACTGGTTGGGATAAGGCTAAGAAATTCGATCTAAGAAGATTTCTACGCATTGGTGATATGGAAATGGTACGCTCGCCTCTAGATGAGGGGACATATACGAAAAAAGGACTCATGGATCCTCCCAAGGAGATAAATACATATCTTCCTGGAAAAACTGAATGGCCAGCTGAATTTCTGGAAAGGGGTGTATTTTCGTTCCATTATTACGATACTCGGGCCATAATGTCATCCTTTGGCATGATCCCCGAAAATCTGTCAAAATACAAACAGGATTGGCCTGATGTGTTTGAAAGGATTGTATCAGCAGGGTATGAAAGAGATCTTATTCCATTTCTAACAGAATTCGGCGGAACTCAAGAGTCGGAACAGATTAGGCCATACATTAATTTGCAATACATTCAAGTTGAATCTCAGCTCTTGAATTCTACCTACTGGAATTATGACCTCTATAACACCAAGGATGGGAAGGATAACTGGAATCTCGAGAATTTTTCGCTACTAGGTCCTCAAAGAAAACCAAGACACTTAGATCTTGCGACCAGACCCTATCCATTGCTGAGTTCGGCCAAACCAGCATTTCTTTCCTTTGATACTAAAAACAAATACTTTTCACTGATGCTTGAAGGTAGTATAATGGACGAGCCTACTGTGGTATTTGTGCCTAAAAATACTCACTATCACAAGGGATTCTATGTTTGGTCAACTTCAACTACTAAAGAGTCTGTAGAATGGGATCCTGATGACCAACTTTTGTACTGGAAACTTCCCAAGGAGCTGGACTCTAACACTCTAGTCATTTCAGAAAGGAATGACGTCCAGATCAGTAAGCTTCCTAAAGAAGTTAGCGGGATCTTCTCAACTTTGACTCCATTGGGAGGATTTGAATGAAAAGGATTAGTAATGCTGGCGACGATAAATTGTAAATGAGTTTGTGTACATGCAAGACCCAGGTTTCATACATCAAAATGCGTCTAGCTCACTTTTCTAGTAGTCGTCCTACCACAGCCTCTGCTCTCCGAGATGGCCGCACACAGAGTATCCCAGTATTCTTGTTTGTTCAGTGATTTAATGTCCGGGTACCTCATCACATTAACGAACCTTATGTGAATTGCATTATGAATGAATTCAACGAAGGCTAGTTATTTATCGCGACCATACGTGGTTGAGACAAGATAAATCTTCCACATGAACATAGCTGACATTGGTACTGCATCAACACAAAGAATAGGTTCTGAAAATTCTCAGAAGATATTCTTCGCAAGGTGACCTTCGCCTTTAACTCCTCTCGCTATCATGCTTATCCCTACAATTATGAGGGTGATAGAAAGCATCAAGACAAGTAGCATCACACCGATAGTAGTTGGATTTGCAATTATCAGAATAGCTACTACAATACAAAGAATTCCTACTCCTACACTGAAGTACTTTCTAGTGGCCTGATGAATATCTTCTCTAAATGCATGTATAATGCGCGCAATTCCAATAACTAAAAGGGCTATTGAAGCCAGAACTATCAATAATGCTGCACTAAATACTGGAAACTCCATAAGCACGACTGATAGGGCGATGATTAAAAGTCCTAGCGCTATATTCGCGATTATTGAAGAATTGAATCTTGATGGCTTTGCTGTTGTGGTCGTACTTGCTGCAGTCGTTGCAGTAGGTACAGTGGCTATAGTTGCCGGTGTTCCTCTAATCGTTCCGAAGCAAACTCTTTCAATTCCTATGACTAGCAAAGTGATGGACAAAAGAAGCACAGTTGTTGAGACAGAGGAACCTGGAATGAACAAGGTGATCGCAGCTAACAAAACAGAAATCGAACCCAGTACAATCTGGAGCATTCGCAACCAAGGAGGGGTCCTCAAAATTTGCATTATTTTTATTCTTCTAATACCACAGCATCAAGTGGTCCTATATAAGTATCTCGTCCGTCTGCAGCCTTAACACAAGATTAATATATTATACTTTCTTAACCGGCGACATATCAACAGCACACGATAGCAGTACCGCCATCAAATCTGAGGAAATCACCTTTGCGGCGTGGAAGTCAGCCATAATATTAACTGGAACTACATTACTTATCCTTTTCATGCATACTTCTCTATCACCTGCTATTCCAGCTATCGCTGACGACTTCGATGTGGATCAGGCCCTAGCATCATGGGTTATGTCAATTTACATGATAACGGGAGCAGTTATGACAATACTCATCGGGAGATTCAGTGACATTTTTGGAGCAAAAAAAATGTTGTTACTAATGATGGTGATATATACTGCTGCTACTGCTGTTGCAGGATTCTCTCAAGACATTTCCACTTTGTTGACCATAAGAGCGATTCAGGGAATCGCTATTGCTAACACGCCAATAGCTTTGAAAATCATAAGAGATCAGTTTCCTAAGGGAAAGTTCTCAATTGGTCAGAGTATCGTAACTTCTGCATATTCAGGAGGAATGGCTCTAGGGGTAGTATTAGGACCGATTATAGTAGCATCCATTGGCTGGCAGTCGATTTTCTTTATGTGTGCCCCAATTGCGGCCATTTTACTCTTCTTGAGCTGGCGGGTACTGCCAGTCGATGAATCTGTCAAGATAATGGTGCATGGTACACCCAGTGATACTGATGCTGGTAGAAATGGGGGTGTAGACAAAAATGGAGCAGAAATGAGGAAGAAGACCAAGATAAGTTTGGATATTAAAGGAATAGTCACTATGTCTGTTTCACTAGTATCTTTTCTAATTGCAATAACCAATAGTGGCTCTGCCTCAGAAAATCCATTAGGATTCACAGTTCCGTTAGTAATAGGAGCTATCTCACTTGTACTGTTCATTCTAGTAGAGAAAAGGACGAAATCTCCCTTAGTGCCGCTGAAGCTGCTACTTCAGCCAGCCATATTTGCAGGAAATATAGCAATGCTAATGTTTGGCATAGTACAATATATCATCATCACGGCGATACCACAATTAGGTGCTGCGCCGCAGGGGTCTGGTCTTGGACTTGATCCAGACCTAGTAGGGTTGTTACAGCTGCCTCTATCATTGGCAGTGTTGATATTTGGTCCAGTCTTTGGAGTATTGTTGGCGAAGAAACGTAAACTCAATACGAAACTACTCATTCCGAGTATGGTGATCATGTCAGTATCTTTTTTGCTCGTTACAATATTCCATGACACTTCGGCAGACGTCACAGCGTCGCTCTTCCTCTTTGGGATAGGTGCTGCGCTTTTACCTGTCACACTGATCAATATTATCATAGCTCTAACTCCAAGAGATTTAACTGGCATATCTTCTGCTGCAACCAGTGACATGAGAATAATTGGTGGAGCTATAGGCCCTGTAATAGCAATCGTAATCATATCATCCATTCTAATACCAATTGAGGTGGACGGTACTACTGGCCAGTACCCAAGTCCTACTACCTTTAATATTGTTTTCATTGTGGGTCTTGTCTTAGCAATTGTAGCTACGATACTTGTGGTGCTTATGCGCGGGCCTGCAGTAAAGGCATTGAATAATGCTGAAATGAAACAGATCTAAAGATTTTGCTGTGAGCTCGTGGAATGCACTCTAAACGCTCACTTTGAATAATGAATGTATCACACGAAGATCAGAACTCGAATATCCATAATGTCTTAAGAAGGGTTAGTTTTTGTTCTACTACTAATTGTGCTGCCATTCCTGGCTAGATGGTATATGTTAAAATCGATCAGATTCTTTACATAAACTGGATCTGTCCGACTGTGCT
>JAATVR010000086.1 GCA_014523665.1 Nitrososphaerales archaeon TH526 | reverse complement strand
TAAATTACTAGAATATCTTCGGAGATCTTATACAAAAACCTTGATATCTATTGTTACAAATAGAGCATTGTACACATTTGCTTTAATAGTGTATGTTGTATAGTATAGGTAAAGAATACAAGGTGATGCATAATGAGTGAAATTTCTAACAATAATAGGCATTTTCTGCTGTATGCTCTAAAGTGGATGAGTATATACATGGCTATAGGATTCATTGCAGCCTTATTATTGCCATTCCCTGTATCTCTGGTCGGAGCAATCGGAGGAGTTATGCTACTTAACTTCTTGAGGACGCGCTTAATGATGAAAAAGATGGGAATTAGTATGAAAGGACTATTTGGTTCGCTGCGGTCGTCAGATATGAGCCCTTCCGCTTACGGATATAATCCAATAAAATACTATTGTATGAGTTGTGGTAATGAGCACAAAGAAATCGCATGCCCTAAATGCGGTTCAAAAATGAAGAAAATAGGATAATTAATAACTCGATTGATGTCAATAATACACTATGAAACCTTGTCTATCTAGATCTAATCAAGAATTATCAGTGACTTTCGAATATAATGGACTTCTCAATGATAGCTGGTACATTGCTTTTGTTTCATCTGAGGAAATTTTAGCAAATGACAAGTATAGTTTATCAGTAGTTGATCGAATTGTATATCAATAGGAGTAGAAATCTAAAGTAATGCCTATATGCTATATCTGTGGTCAATTAGAAACTATCCCATTCAAATGTAATTATTGCCAAGAATTATTTTGTAATGTTCATAGAAATCCGATTAACCATTCTTGTCCGTTTCTAGATACGTATGATAAGAAAAGGAAGAACATGTTAATTGGTAATGATTCCCAAAAATATGGCTTCCAATCATCATCCTCCTCTTTATTCAAAACTCTGTCAAGAATTTTAACTATAAAATCTTCTAGAACTGAATTATTTCATCTTTCGTTAGCAACCATTTTGGTTACTGCAGTGGGTCTTTCTTTAAGCGGTTATCGATATATTTCTTGGCAATTTCTGGCTATATTTGTCAGTGCTTTTCTAGTGCATGAACTTGCTCACAAGTTTTTAGCCCAGTATTATGGTAGTTGGGCAGAATTTAGAGCTCAGACTTGGGGATTGATAATAACAGCAATTTCTGCGCTTCCGTTTATGCCGTTCAAATTCATCGCTCCTGGCGCTGTCATGGTTGGATTATCGGATAGAAAAAAATTTGGCAGAGTAGCTCTAATTGGTCCTGTGACTAATTTGGTGATGGGTTTTTCTTTTCTACTCTTCTCTATGTTTTATGACCCATTTAATCCACTTTTTACTATAGGAGCATCATTTAATGGTTGGATCGCAATGTTTAATCTGATGCCATTTGGTGTATTGGATGGGCAAAAAATCTTTGATTGGAACAAATTAGTATGGATAATTGCAATGGCAGCTGCAATGGGATTATTCATAATCGCATATATTTGATATTTGATACTTTTGAATCATAATTCTGTATTTCAAAAGAACCTCTTTTGTACTTTCAATAGCAGTTGCCCATCTTAATATTATCTACTCAATTGTTTTGGTACCAATACAAAGAACTAGCTAATCTAAGGCATTACTTTGTATATACCAACCTAAAAGTAAGAACTGGTCAACTAATAATCATATAATACAGAATAAGTGAATAATAATGGTCTGGATATAATTGTTCCTAGTTTTTGGGCTCGTATCAGTATTTGTATTCTGGTCTATAAGTATACTAACTTCCATTTCCAATTTCACTCCCATTGCAATTAACAATTTTACAATCTATGGGAATTCCTTGGATAACATACCACTTGATCTTCCGAAGGTCGAAATTACATCCCATAAAAACGGGGATTATGTATATCTTACTTCAGAATTAACAATAAAAGGTACGTCATCTGATACGGGTAACACTAATTGCACTATTCTTACATCTATAAACAATGTTCAACCATTCCAAAACGCTTCTGCAACTGGTTCACAAGGAGAACAAGATTTTTCTAATTGGAATTCTACTTTCTTTAATACAACTAATTTGCTAAGGCTCGGAAAAAATACGATTACTTCATTTATTGGTTGTTTGGATATTGATAGTAATACACCTACATCGTCCTCTCATTCAATAAATCTTACAGGACTGCCCAGTGACGATAATCAATCTAGTTTGTCATCGGTTTCTAGAGTGATAAATGATGGCTTAGAGAACAAAATAATTGAACAACACAAAAGTTCTGATCAATCAAGAACAAATCTTCAAAATAATTTATACTCAAGACCGATACATCATAATAATGATCAAAGCCAAGGTCAAAGTCAAAGTCAAAGCACACTATCTCCTAATAGCGGCCAGAGCACAACTGGAAATCCTTGATCACGTTACATAGCCTCTTCCAAAAAATAAACAAAAGTTACTTACCGATGGACTTAAACATGTACAATACATCTCAGCAAAGATGTCAAATATTGAAGGTGGAAGTAGTAGGAAAGCATTAACGAGCAAAGGAATAGCAAAATCTATTTCTGAAGAGAAAGAATCTCGAGATCTTCTCTACAGCTGTATCGAAATGATAGATGATCCTGAATCAAAATCCATTTTAAGAAGCATCAAAGTAGATGAAGATCATCATATCAAAATCCTTGAACATATTTCCGAACTAATTCAATCATCATCTACTAAACAGTTAGATTAGCAAGTTGTGAATGTTAACGGGAATAGAATTGGTCACAATCAACTAATCATTGCAAAATAATGAACTGGTATAACGGATGATACTGATAGTCTACCTCTAGTTCCTCATGTAATTAATTCGACATCTTTTGCGAGCGCATAACTGATTAATCACATGAAACTGTTATCCGATCATGTTCATTATTACCACGCCAAATCTAATGATCTTGGTCAAATTCCTGTAACTATGGACGTTGCACGTCCACATTATGAATATCCTAGCCACAGGCAAAATCGATAATAGCTGATGCTGAGAAATTTTAAGGCATAGAACCAACAAATAAATATCTACTTCCTAATTGCCTGCATTCCTAGACTTTCACTCAATGGATCTATCTTTCTATTGAATTCTTGACATTTACCTTCAAGCTCAAAAAGGTAAGTCTTATACCATCCAATTGAACTAAGATGCCCGCCCATTGTCTCTAAAAATCTTCTATCCTTGGATAACAGCGTATAAATCCCATCTTCGTTAAGCCATTGAACAGCTATGGGATATTTGTCAATTCTTGGTGTATATTAAAAATCTAGCCGCTAATAAGGTTATTAGTGTGTTATCTTTACATAAAATCCACAGATTTCGACTCATATTTTAAATCATTGTTGAAGATCGAAGTGCTCCTAATATGTAAGTTCAGAGCTTTCATTAAGAAGAGTATAAACAGTTGAAATATCCTCACGTGTACGATTTCTGGGTATTTTTCATTAAGGGTTGCGTATGTAATTCCTAATTGTAAAACATGGGCCTCGCAAGCGGAAATTCAATATGTGAAGTGAATTACTAAAATCTGAGTAAGGAATACAAATAACTTATACTCGAAAGTTTAATAGAATTTATAGTAATACATACAGCAATGTCATATTATATAACCAACTATTTTTGAGCTGGCCTTCGAATAAAAACTTAAAATTAGAAAGATTCGAACGTGATTTAAATTGGTTAGATGAACGACCACTGAAATTTAGAAGAAGATATGGTAGTAAGTTTGTAGCAGTTAGAGATATGAAGGTGGTGGCTCAAGATCGTGAATTGAAATCTCTTACGGGCATTGAGAAATGAAAATTATGATATACATGGTAATAAAATATCTGGCAGACCATAAAGTCAAATATGAATTTCACCGATGCATTCATTGATTACATCAGCTATGTCTTTGAATCCCATATGCACAACTTCTGCTATTTGACGCTGTGTCTTACCTTGATTGTAAAGTTCGATCACAAGTGCTTTGATGTTTATTTAAAGGTACGAAATCTGACATTGATAGAGTGAATTACTAGAATATCTTCAAAGATCTTATTCAAAAACATTGTTATCTCTTGTTATGATCTGTTTTCAACTGTTATACACTGTTACAAATGGAAAGCAACCGATAGTTTAGCTGCATAACATAGCTTAGCACAATTAAGCCGTAATAACCATAATACGACTCTATGAACGCAAATCATAAAGTGTATACTGCAGTATTATTACTATCAGTAACAAGATATCTTTCGGTGTCGAGAGGAGATTCAGTTGGTTTTCATCAATCTTTTACTGTTTTGACAACCAGACTGCTAATCCTTCGTTTATCAACCTGGTCTCCCTCAGTATAGATCTTTTCATCTAGTACCTCTACATTTTCAAATCCGCCTTTTTTGATGCTAGCAATGTAATTTTCCTTAGTCAATGCACCATCAATGCAACTGCACCACTTGTCTGGATCTATCGATGAAGTGTCTTCTGCTATTTGTTTATCCGTAACAAGATCTGAGATAACCATCCTGCCAATTCTATTAGGCTTGAGAATTCTGTGTATTTCTCTAAATGTCTTTACCTTATCTGTGGTTAGATTGATTACACAGTTGCTTATTACAACATCTACACTATTATCATCAACAGGAATTCTTTCTTCTATATCCCCTTTTCTGAATTCAACGTTGGTGTAACCATTATCGGCTGCGTTCTTGCTTGCTTTTTCTAGCATTTCATCAGTCATATCTATCCCTATTACTCTCCCCGAACCCTTGACTATGTTAGCTGCAAGAAATACATCGATACCTGCACCCGAACCTAAATCAACGACCGTACCACCTTCCTTAATAAAAGCAAACTTTGTGGGAGTTCCACATCCTGCTCCAAGGATAGAGTCTTCTGGTATTGACTTCATCTCTTTTGAGCCATAGCCGACTAGTTCAGACACTTGAACGGGTGATTGTGAAGATTGGAGAATTGTATTATTATTTCCGGAGCAACATCCTCCTCTTCCTTCACTTTCGAAACTAACTGAGGGACCACAACATGAGTCACCTGTCAGAGCTACCTTTCCATATCTTTCCTTTACTTTTTCCTTTATACTTAACGAATCAGTCATATACATATGTTTACTAGAGAAACTATTTAAGTTATCAAGAGAAGCTAGGTAAAGTAAGTGTAAAAATGGAAACTAAAGCAAGATCTAAAAAATCAACTGTGTCAAAAAAAGTAGGAAAGGCGCTTCCTATTTTTAACGAATCTTGTAGTTTTGAGGGTTATGATGCTGAACTGCTTATGAACGAAACTGAAAAACTGAGGGAATTAATTACCAAAAGAGGAACGCTTGAAATCCTAATACCACTATGTTGCACTACCGATCCAGTTCGGTATATAAAGTTCAGAAAATCTATGAAAGGATTTAGTAGTAAAACACTGGCCATAAGGCTCAAACAGCTAGAAAAGAATGGAATTCTTGAAAGAAAGGCGTATAATGAAATACCTCCAAGGGTTGAATATCGTCTTACAGGTAAAGGACAGGAACTTGTAGAATCGGTAATAGGACTTTTGCAATGGATGCGGAAATGGTCTCAGTTTGATTAGATTATCTCTGATCGTCTTATTTTTGCAATAACAACATAGTTGAGCTTATCATTGGTATAAGCACTAAAGTATACACCTTCATAAAAAAGATCCAATCAGGATATATATTCCAAGTCCAATCATGACAAACGGCAAAATTATGTGACCTACACGACGAATTCTATAAACTATTAGAGGATGAGATTGCAGCCTTTAGGATAACATCCGCAATCTGCACATTCAACATGTATAAGCTATTAACTTGTATAGCATTAAATCTATTAAAAAAAGTTTTGGAAATCAGAAGCTAAATCCACAATATTTCTATAAGTAACCCCATATTAAATCAATTAAGGTAACATGACTGACGTTACAAAGGTAAAGAAGATACTATATTCACTATTTTTCTTTTTCATTGCTGGTCTATGTGAAATTGGCGGAGGTTACCTAGTCTGGCTGTGGCTTCGTGATGACATGAGTTGGGTACTTGGTGCCATCGGTGGGTTTGTCTTGTTTTTATATGGTATAGTACCTACTCTCCAACCTTCTTATTTTCACAGAATATACGCAGCTTATGGAGGCGTCTTTATTGTAATGGCTCTGTTATGGGGCATGCTCTTTGAGAATGTCATTCCTGACTTTTATGATATATTGGGAGCCATAATAGCAATCGTTGGGATAGTCATAATATTTTACGTTCCTAGGAGAGGAGAAGAATCACTATGGCAGAAAGCATAATCACGAATAGCCTAGCATTAAACTTACTTACAAGTATCATATTGCTCTTTGTCGCAGCAATTGCTGAAATTGGAGGTGGTTACCTTGTATGGAAATGGTTACGTGAAAGAAAAGGAGTTGTGTTTGGACTGTTTGGTGGAGTCATTCTATTCATTTACGGTATCATTCCCACACTGCAACCAGCTAACTTTGGAAGAGTCTATGCTGCTTATGGTGGAATCTTTATTGTATCTGCAATTATATGGGGAATTTTTATAGACAAGAAGAAGCCAGACAGATATGAAGTCATAGGTTCATTAACTGCTATTCTAGGTGCAATCATTATATTCTGTGCTCCACGATAACACGCGTTCAGTATGTTATTAGGTCATCGCATGGGCTTTGGCAGTTGTTCATTTTTATGATAAGGTTACTCTCGTCCAAATCCGCTCATGTAAATAATAAACTATCGTGGCCACGACAGAAAATATTATGGTGATACCTGAGGTTTGTACTAAATTTCCAGTATAGAGATATGCTAT
>JAATVR010000713.1 GCA_014523665.1 Nitrososphaerales archaeon TH526 | reverse complement strand
TAGATTTGTCTTAAGTGTAGCGTACGGGACTTCGTTCCAACTCAGCAGAGTAGCTGATGATCCTGTATCTACTACAAAGTTAATCTTAAAAACCAATTCTAGCTGTTTGGAAATTACAAACGTAGGGACGTAGTATCTCTCATCATTAAGGCACTTGTAGCATTCGATGTGCAATTCGGTTACACCTCATTTCTCTTATCTCGTATATATTCAACAACAACATCTAATCGGTCTATATTGAGTTGTCTTAAGTCACGTTCAAAATCATTCATCTCTTTGCCATGTGCTAGTACCACATGATTTTTTATTGCAATATATTCCAAGTTAAATTCTGTTATTAGTTTATCGTAATTTTTGTGAAGCCATTTGCTATCGTCAATGAATTGATTAAATCGATCGACTGTGACTATTGACATATGATTTATTGGAAACAGAGAATATTTACATCTTTACAAATTTGCATATTTATCTGACGTATTTAGAACTCAAATTCATTTAAAGAATCGTCTGAAATATTAAGATAGATTTGTTTCTCGTCATAACGATCTATCTTACTTTTGGGTATCAGATATTCGCGTTCTTTCTTGTTCTCTCCGTCTATCACAACTAAATTATCTTTGTATTCTGCGAATACTTTTCCGATTTCTCTTCCCCGAATAGTACTCTTCCCATCGTTGCTAATGATTTTGTTGTTTATAATAACTGGGATTCGATAATACGCATAATAGTTCCATTCAAATATATTGCTGGTGATGAGTGGTTCATTCTTCCCGCTATTGGTGCTATCGCTGCTCATCGCAAATACTGTTCAAAATGATATTTAACTCTTAGGACATGTACTAATAGACCAATGTTTGGTTAGAAAATACCATATCAAACTATACATTAGTTCATATTACCATAATGCCTACCCAATTACGACTTTTAATGAGTTACGGACAAAGTACAAGAAGTTCTACAGGGACAACGAGCGGCTTCTCAAAACCTGTGGAAATAGGCAAAGAATATACAGTAGACGTTACTGACAACGGCAGTGCTGGTGACGGTATCGCAAGAATACAAGGATTAGTAATTTTTGTAAAGAATGCAAAAGCAGGGGACAAGAACATAAAGATAAAGATTAATTCTGTGGGGAGTAGATTCGCTACTGCAGAAGTAGTAGCGGGTTCAACAGAATCCACTTAGGTTTTTATTACATACTCAGACTAAACCAATCCAATTGAGAGAAAATTTCAATTCTTTCTATTATCTTATTTTTTATCTATTGCATCACGGTTAGATTCCACTAAAACATCTCGCCATTAGAATCGAATCAACATGGTTGCATTCGGGAGAAACCAGTTCGTCAATCCAATCCAGCTCGTTGAGATAGGGCTGTCGAAGCAGAAATTGTTCGGCCAGGACATCTGGCAGCTCTTAAAGGAGAAACTCTGCGCTGCCAGTAGACAAAGGGACACTTTCTCACAGCCTATTTCTACAGTTCATACTCCCATTCAAGCCGGCTCTTTCTTCGCAAAAGATTAGTGGTGGGTTAAGCTTAACCCAGCAACGACTGACAATTGTATACTTTACATTTCAGAAAATTCCGCAATGGTTGTCGATGGCCGACGAAAATGTTTTTTTCCTTTTACGTACTGTTACATCTGAATGGTTATTCAGAGCTATTCTATTGCCATATCAAATTAAATGAATTCCAGGAGCTACTAGAGCAAGAGAAAAGAGATCAAGGATATTAAATGGTTATATCCTATTTTGCTAAAAATACGTTAACATGACAAAAATTCGTTTGAATGATGATATTTCCGCAAAGGGACCCGTTACATACTCGTCTTTTTCACCTATTAACTGTTTAAGGTGTTTCGTTTTTATCGTGTTTTGTGTTATGCTTACATCAGTGGTAGCCAACCAGTCGGGTGACAAGACTTCCCTACTAGCTCAGGGTAGCATTAGTGGGGATAAGCCTTTGGACAACAATAACGTTAATTTATCAAGTTCTATGAGCCAGACAAACGAACCAGGAGACTTAGGGGAAGATAACATCTCTAGAAGTACGGAGAATCAGACCAGTTCACCTAAACTGCCTATTTTAACAGAGGTGTCTGACAAAGGTATTTACAAGGTAGAACTTCGCTGGAGCTCACCTGCAGACATTCAGTCCCCAGCTATCCTATCAAAAGATGG
>JAATVR010000712.1 GCA_014523665.1 Nitrososphaerales archaeon TH526 | reverse complement strand
GCTTCTAGAATCCGACGTGTGGGTCATATAGTTTTGCCATTGGTCCTGATTGGAATTGGAATTTATATTCTGGCTGGATCTTTTGTATAAGACCCCGTAGAATCGGTCAAAAGGAACTATCCCTTCTTCTGTAGTACTAATGCCCGCATACTATTTGAAGAAAAATTTGTGATAGTAGCTTTCCCATCACAACAAAGCTCCTCCTTAGCCTTCTTTGAAAGTCCAAAGACTATATTTTCATACGAATTCCTGTTAGGAAATAAACTTGGATTTTGAAATGTGATGCCTATCCTTTGCAGATGTACTAGTACTTTGGTTATATCTAAACCATCTAACAATATCGAACCTTAATCAGGATTTAGTAACCCAGCAATGAGATTTAGGATAGTGATCTTACCACTACCAGTTGGCCCAATTATTACTAAAATCTTCTTTTTTCTATTCTTAGATCTAAATGATCCAATGTGAACCCAGGAAATTTCTTTGTAACTCCAATAAGTTCAAGAATCATTTTGTGAAAAGCAACAATAATGGTAGAAGGATGACTTCCAAGTATTAGTATGTCTTTTCCTCTATCCTTCGTATAATACAAATGAAAATATACTACTATTTTTCGCTAGTCAGTACTTGCATTGATTCTTTTTGATCTATTTCATTTCTTATATCTGAGGGGACCTTTTCCATATTTCCTTCAACAACAGGTTTGATAAAGTTTAATCCTTGGTCTTCTAGAATGATTTCTCCATTAGGTGATAAGATAAATGTGGCAAAGGAGGTAGCTCCAGCAAGATTCTTGACTGTATTGGGTATTGTAAATGAGAAGTATATTGGCTCTCCAAAGACTGTTTGACCCTTGCCGTCCTCTAAAGTGTATGAGGCTGTCTTATAGAAATCAGAAAAAGTAGGATTAGCTAGGTTGATGTTGGGAGGAAGTGTAATGTATGGCAAACCTCTAGCCACTGCCTCATGTTTATATGCTGCTACTGCATCTAGTTGACCTTGTTCCAGAATGGTTTTGAGTGTCTCTTCTGGGAAGATATGTTTCGAGTTCCGATCTTCTCCCAGTATTCTTTGTTTTATTCCCGAATCATTATAATATTTATTGGCAAGTTCTGCAGTTAAGATCGTATAGTACCCTTTTGGATCAAGCTCAGGATCGGTTCTTCCGAACTTAAGATCTGGATTAGACAAAACTTGATACCATGGAATTTCTCCCGTACGAGCCTTTTCCAGGTCATTGAAGAAACGACTATCAGGAGAATAAGCTATTACCATTTCAGCAGCGCCAAACTTCACTAACCAATCAGCAAGAGGATCAGTGGCATTCATTAACTTCATTATAGGAATGGTGCCTGCACTTACAAAGACATCAGGTCTTCTTAATCCGTCAAGCATCATATTTGCTATTTGTACTGATCCACGAGCTTCTCCTTGATATGGATACCCAGTGTTAGCCTGGAAGGCTGGCCCTAAACTATCTTCAAATGTCCTGATAAGGGAGGCAGCGTACATTACAGAGACAGGATCCTTTTGAGCAGGAGACACCTGAGTGTCATTAGCTGTTGTTGCAACAACAGTCAGGCTATCTGATAGAGTGTAAAAGACTATAGCAGAAAGAACTATCAGTGCAAGAACAGTAACTAGTCCGACGTTCTTAGTATTGAATTTAATAGACAAACTTTAGATCCCCCACAAAAATGGTAATCAGCCAATGGTTACCTCCAATAATCCGTTTCCTATTAAACTTATACGCCGGAAATCAACGATCCTTATTCTTCAATACTAATGATAACTGAAGGAATGCATCTAATATATCTGAGTATGATGTCTTATCCTTTGCATAGTCGTTATCCTGTGGCGTACGTTCTAAGTGCTGTTGTAAGCTTACTAAAGCTTGGGTCTATTCTCACATATCCTTTACTTAGCAGTGTCATGTTTCTGTCTTCCTGTCCGTGTTACAAATGTCCTCTACGAACTTCAAATTATAGAATCAAGGAACAATTATGTGCAAAGCAGGCACTAGATAAACCTAAATCAAAGCATTTCCTATTATACTACGTCAGATGTTGCGACCATTAATCCGCCAAAGTAGTACTAAACTAACCTTCTTGACTTTTGAAGAAATATGCCCAACTTGGTCAAACAAACTTAAAGCTAACCTTGATAATGATGATTTACATACACTTATTCGCAAGCCAGAAATGTGTATAGTGGGTGAGGCATGGGGACATACCTCAAGATATTTAGGATATAGAGTGGTTTATCTAATTCCATTTATAGGATGTTGGAAATGTATTAAATACGGTAACAAAATAGGAAAAACTGCGAAACAGCATAACGAATTACGTAAAAGCTATCTTCAACCCATAATTGATGATTTTGTCAATCATTGGAATGAAAAGCATCAAGAAATATCTTTGAAGAAAAAGAGAGAAAAGAATGCAGCAAAATTGAACATGATTATAAATTAAGATATTCCAACAAAATAAATTTTTAAAAAACCGTTTGCAATATTTTAACTGTTTCTATACGACCTTTATAAGGATACACTTAGTTGCTAATATTAAGCCAGTTACAAAATGCGTTGATAAAATGAATAGACTAGGAGTACAGTTGTTTAGTAATTATTCTCTCTTATAATTCCTCTTTTGGTTAATATAATCAATAGTGG
>JAATVR010000711.1 GCA_014523665.1 Nitrososphaerales archaeon TH526 | reverse complement strand
TTAATCTTCAATATATCTATTGATTTAAAAAATTATTATGCCCAGAGATATCTACGAGCATGACTTCGTCTTCATGGTTTGGTCAGACTATCGCTCTTTGGAACCAAAGGCCCTTAAGAAAAAGCTGCATATCACCACCCCGCAATCTTGTGTCGATGTCAAAATGGGATTACCAATATCGAAACTAATTATCGCCATAATAATGTGCTCTAATATTGAACCCCTTGTCCACTTTTATTGCAAAAAGTCTTAAGAATGAATAGACCATGAAACTAAGATTTGATGAATGATGATGAAGCACTGCTAGTATTTACTTTTCCTACTGAAAGGGCGTTTGGTAAGATGAGTAAAGAGGAGAGGATGAATGTGTTCCGTAGATTCTTCGCAACTAGTCGTTACAACAGATTGCTAATCCAAAAGATACTAGTCAGGTGTGCAATAGACAGTTCACTTAATCATAAAGTGATAGAATTGGAAACCAATCACAATAGAAATTACTTGGAGACTCAAAAAATGATTGAGAGTTATGGTTATAGAGAAGAATTTATAGCTGCTGTTAAGGAAGAGGATACAGCGCTAGACAAAATAATAGACGCATACAAACGGAGAATAATGAAAGCATGATTTCATCTTTTTAAGACTAGCTTCTATATTCACAATTCTTAAGTACGGCCTTAACATGTACTATTTTAAATTATTTTGAATTGATCAACACACCGTTTGTAATTCTTGCCGAGTTAAACAAGCTAGTGGAACTACCGTGGTTATCATCAGATCTGACACGCTATATCTGGTCAACTTTAGGAACCGTAGCTAGGGACATATGGTATCTCGTCCCTTTGAATCGCAAATCAATAATAAGGCATGCCATTTATCTTATCGTAGTATAATCGAGAAATGGCTGGAGAAAGTCTGTCATCATCACCATCAACACCCTCTACTACTAAAGAGGATCTAAACATTTTGTGTGATAGGGTCCTTCGAATTGCCAATAAAATACGCTTTGTTGGGATTGCGAACCACTTAGGGACACTGATTGCCAGCTCTTATAGACATAATCTTGTTCCTTTGTTAACACGAGAGGAGACCTCTCATTATGTTCTTCAGTCAGTTTTGCGTTCTGCCACACGCGAGGATTTTGAATCGAAATTAGGCAGACAGGAATATTCCATTGGTAAGTACCAGAATGTCATTCGGGCAACGGTTCCAATAATTTACATTGAGGACGACGACAAGAACCAGAAGCAAAAAAAAGTTGCTATTAAAGATGACAGCGAAAGCAAACACAACATAATAAAGTTTTATCTGTTGCTGTCATTTGATGTCGATTATGAGGTACAACAAGCCATTGAAACAAAAATCCTCCCGTTTATTGATGAAAACATAAAGATCTTTGGTACCCATAGTCGTTAAAGGGGCTCCTGCGCTGTTTAGTGTATTTGTAATTGTAAAGTTAGTCTAGTATAATAATCCCCTTCAAGAAACCATAGAACGTAATGCAGATTGTTCAGGTTTCAGATCTTCATATAGGTGGTCTTTTTAAGCAGAATGCATTTGATGACATTGTCAATGAAATTAATAATGAGTTAAAGCCGGACGCAATAATTATGTCTGGTGATTTAGTTGACGAAGGGATAATTTATCAGTACGAAAAGGCACAAAAGGAAATCCAAAGATTCGATTGTCCAAATATCATCATATTGCCCGGAAATCATGACTATAGGCACACCGGATATTTGCTGTTCAAAAAATTCTTTCCTTCTACTTCAAAACATGTCTGGGAATTGGACGATGGTAATATCGTTATTTTTACTATTGGAACTGCTCGACCAGATAGAGATGAGGGTGAAGTAGGACATCGGCAAATACTGTGGATGGAGAAGACAATGAGCAACTATTCAGAAGAGACCCGAGGAAGAAAAAGAGTGAAAATAGTAGCAATGCATCATCATCTCGTTGCAATACCTGATACTGGGTACACTAATTTGGTAGGTGTATTGGATGCAGGTGATATGCTAAGAGCATGTTTAGAATCTGGTGTTGACCTAGTTATATGCGGGCACAAGCATAGGCCATGGATGTGGAATTTAGGAAGATTACAGATAGCATACGCAGGAACAGCATGTTCATGGAGGTATAGAGGGATCTTCGAAGATACATATAATATCATTGATATTGATAAAAACGGCGAAATAAAACTCGAGCTAAAGATAGTTGGAGAAAAAGCAAGGATACCCTTGTCCGACATTGTCAAGAAATACAAGCCAGAACAACGGATGAAAGCTCTATTTAAGTAAACCAAAATTTAGTGACCGATCGCATTTAGAAATTCAGATTCCCATTGGACATCGGTAAAATATCATAATATCTGATTATTATAAGAGAGCTGTTCATTTTTCAGATAAATACTTTTAAGGCTCGTAAACGTTACACCCTTGTGCCAAGATGTTTAGAAAAATCAGCGCAATTATCCTTTTAGTTGCAGACGCTCCCAAACTAATAAGCTTCTATAGAGATGTCCTTGAGTTGGAAGTCAAACAAGAATCTGAAGATTGGATAGAATTATCTACAAAGGAAGGATCTACAGTTCTTGCACTATACCCTAAAAGAGACAAGAAAAAACCTTCAAATATCAAACAGGCTTTAGACGACGGTCGTAATACCCTCATAGGATTTAATGTAAGCGATTTAGACAGTGTTTGCAAGGAATTGGAGAATAAAGGGGTGAGCTTTTTCAAGAGACCAGCTGAGGAATCATTCGGCAAACACGCTATTATTGAAGACCCTGAAGGCAATCTCATTTCAATAGCAGAAATGAAACTTAAGGATGAATACACTCAGATTTCATACTATCATGGATTTGCGCCAGAATAAGTTCGAATCTATTCGAGCCTTCATGGTTGAACACTTCTAGTCAAAATCAAATCTATCCTGAACGTCGCAGTAATTTGAGTAAAATCGTCGGCTAATTGCGGCCAATTTCTAGCTTGATAAACGCCAATTATTTAGGTTCTCAGATAGGATGATCAGTTCGTTCTAACAGAATGACATAATACAAATATCACGATTGGTACAGAGCATAGATGTGGTTTCCTGAATCACAATTTGAAATTGTATTTTGTGTTCCTTGACATCATTAAATCATAGGAATCCTCATCAAGTTCAAGCTTTCGAACAAATGTGAGGTAGGAACCCATATTAGAAATAGGCCAATCACTTCCGTATAAAAAACGATGAGGTTTGCCAACATAATTTAGCAATTCATTTATCTTACTTACATATCGGGTAGCAGTAGGTAATCTAAAATCCCCAACGACTAGTCCAGAAATATCTGAATAAACATTGGAGTTCTTGTACAATACTTCTTGGCAATCTGTTATCCAAGGGTTTCCCAGATGACACATAACTATCCTCAAATCAGGATTGTCTACCGCAATATCATCAATATTCAAAGGATGTGCGTATCTCAGCTTAGCGGTAGTTGAATAAGCGTCTCCAGTATGAATCATGACTGGAACTTCGTATTCCATACAAATATCATACACTTTCTGATACCTTTCGTCTTAAGGATAATGATGTTCATATCCACAATACAACTTAATGCCTATGATAAGACGATCTTTCAGCCAAGTTATGTATTGTTTCAAGTCTTCGTCAGTATGATTATCAATCGTAAATCCTGTTACAATTCCGATTCTCTTTCTTAAATTTTCATTCTTGTGAACTAAATCAATGATTTGGGACGTAGAGGGCCTATTTACATCGACCTTGTAGGATGAGATCACTATCGAATAATCAACATCGTTATTATTCATAGATTGTAGAAGTGCATCTAGTCTATTCTCAAGTGACGTGAATTCTTTTGCTTGTGATTCTATTTTGTCATATCTATTAAGATGAACGTGACAATCTATGATCGGCATGGATGTATCTAACTAGAGTATCGAAATTGAGGATTCAACCACTCGAAGCTGGCATAATTTTGTGAACGTATGTCATCTAGATAGTTTGGAAGTATCTTAATAAACCTAAACCCATTGTCGAGCTCAAATGATAAAACTGGGTCATGTAATTCTCCATTGATCACTTTATCAGCATACTCAGAAGCAGACATCTTGTCTGCGTAATCCTGGAAATTAAATAATCTGCCTCCACTGATCATTCTTCTCAGACCCAATCTTAGAACCAATTCCTTTCTCGCGCCATAGAGCATACTCCCAATGCCTTCGTGTCTAAATTTCGGGTGTGTCGATATATCTGCTCCATACAGGCTATCTCCATTAGGATTATGGTCAGTAAACATCCCGTCTGAGGTGATTCCCTTCCATGTATGTTCGGCATATTCTGGAATAAGGGTCAGTATCAGAGTGCTGGCAGAGCCAACAACCTCTCCATCTTCTTCAGCAACAACAAATTGGCCCAGCGGGAATACCTTGAGGTGACTTTTCAATTCTTCCGGATGCCAAATATTGTCATATCGAGCTAATATTGGAAATGATTCCTGCTGCAATTTCTAATATCGTCTGCCCGAGTATTTCTAATTATTAAGTGAACACTGTGATCTTTGCTCATAATTGCTATTTTCTAAGACCTTACAGGATATATTACTATATTGTAAGTTCCATGAGTACAATAGATTATTTAGAAAGTAAGTCACCAGTGAAAAGGAAGAGCTTCTTAATCACCTGCACGCTCAGGACCCTCTTTACTTTCTACTAGTAACAAACAAAGGTAAATCGGCTAGAAAAAATCAAGGAAGAAGGTCCAATTAGTTCACCATGAGAGCTATCGATTTGTCAAGCATGTGCGAGTTTTCCAAGTATCTATGGAAGAAGGTGGTGTAAAAATAATAAGAGCAACGTAATTTTTACAGGAGCGATTATGATGCGTGTGTTTTTAGGAAATGATCTGTCGCAGACTAAATGTGGGACTGAGATCAGAAATTGGTCTAATCTGAAGCAAAAGACTAGGTATCCGTCCCTAACCTCGCCCATTCGTCATGAACTCGTACTGAACTTTACCATTTTTTTTGTATAAGATACCTTCCTGAACTTGGTCACTTCGTTTTAGAAACTAAATGTAGGACGACCAGGTCATTGGCCAGAAAACAGTGCTGGTCGTCCATTCCAATAGGACCTTGTCTCCCTTAACTCTGCTAGGAGATAAAAAGACCTTCCGGAACATGGTTATCTCTTCATTTTTGACTAACGATAAGCG
>JAATVR010000710.1 GCA_014523665.1 Nitrososphaerales archaeon TH526 | reverse complement strand
TTTCGTGTACCTGAAAAGAAAACAGTAATGATATGTGATGATGATCGGGATAGCCGTGAGTTATTTGGGCTTGCTTTAAGTCCAAGATATAATGTAATTCTAGTTGATTCTGGCAAGAATTGTGTTGAAAAATTCATAGAAGAAAGAACCAGGGCAATAAGATACATCTAATACTATTAGATTACGGATTGAGCGATATGCGGGGCGACTCTGTTGCCCACAAGATAAAAGAGCACAATGGAGCTAAAATAATTCTAATTACTGCTTACGATCTAGATGATGTATTGCTAAAAGATATGGAAGATAATAATTGTATAACTAAGTGTGTAGAAAAACCAATTCATTTGTGTAGCCTGATAGAGTTAGCCGCGGAATTAATAAGTTAGATAAAACTGTGTTACTACTTAAGTCGATTAGTTCTCCATAGTAAAAGAGCCATTTAATGCAACAGCTTCGATCTATTTTTCCTGAACATAATCTAAACTGGTACTATTTGTTGTTCGGAAGATTCTTGTCTATCGACAATGTCATTGCTTCTGTAAAATTCCATCTCCATACCCCGGGTTACATTGTAATCTATTCTAAATGACTCATTTGATGAGATGGGTATTAGCTCTGTATTACAGGAATCACAAAGATGACAACGAAGAACTTGTGATAAAGACTCTAAGTCATCAATTCCGAAATAAGATGCACACCAATAGCATGAATTACAAATTACAAAGTAAATATGATCGGTAGATCGTACAACGGTATTATTTTCCCTTTCTGTAGTATTAGAAGAGAGTTTAGTTTTTTTCAAAAACAAATCGTATGCTATATTAAGTCTAACATTTTCCATAACTTTCTCGTAACTCTGGATGTGTCTTTGTTATTATATGTTATAATGTGTTGCGGATCACGGTTCTCTAATACTATATTTATGGGATTTAAAAGTCATAGGTTGTACACAATTCGATATTATGACCATTCTATATCATAACAGTGAAGTAACTAAATTTCAAATTCTTTCAAAGAGCTTTCTGAAATATTCAAATAGACTTCTTTATTCCCATAGCGGTCCACTCTGGACTTGGGAATTAGATATTCACGTTCTTTCTTGTTTTCACCATCTATTATAACTAGATTATCTTTGTACTCTGCGAATACTCTTCCGATTGTTAATGTATGATTGATAATGGCGGGAGCTCTATGGGATGCATAATAATTGCCGTTGTCTGCTTCACTCTTTTGCATCCGTAGATCATATTCATGAAGTATATAATCATTGTATGAGCAAAGTAAATGAGTAATCAGTCCGGTTAGTCATTAACTGATTAGCTTAGTTTACAGTTCTATCTATAAACTTCTCTTTGCCTATTACTTACTGAAAACTCGGCTGCTGTTTCTCTTGCTGCATTTTTAAATGCTCTTGCTGTGTTTGTATTAATTCTTGAAAGCTCTTGTGTATGCTGTTGTGCTCGTTCGAAAGCACTTCTCCAGGCATCGATGCTTCCAAACAAGATTTCATTATTAATTCTTGCTGTTGCTGAAATGTTCTCAACAAAGTTGCTGACTGATCTGGCCCATAACTCCGCGGGAACTCTTGGGGAAAACCAATAATTATACATTCTAAAAGTACTTTCGTAGTACGGAGCTGCAGAGCTAAAGACGGAATCCATTACTGACTTTTGGGTATTTATGTAATCTTCTACCATTTTCCCAGTCGATTCTAATGCTTGTTCTTGATAGCTTTTGACAACGTTTGTATATTTTGGAATTTGAGTTCTCGCTTCATCGATTGATTTTCTTACATTTTCTTTTGTTTCATCTAATGATCTACGATATGTTTGCTGGATTTCTTGTGCTGCTGCTTGCTGTCCAACTTCTTGCAGAGTTTCAGTCGCATCTATTTTATCTTCTACGCTCTTGGCTTGTTCAGCGACTTTCTTGGTGTCTTCGATTGCTTTTTCTTGTTCTCTCTTTGACATGACCGTACTTTATCAACATTATATATAAATATTGGCAGTTGATGGCATATATTCCCATTTAAACCCACAGAGGTACAGTGAATGGCACTATGAACTAATCATAATTCCCGATTATTATTTAAAATAGATACGCGACTCCACTACGAAACCATTAAACGTTATCTGAGAGAAAAAAATGGTAGAACACAACAGCGGGAAGTAAAAACCATGATGAGTAAAAAAGCCATCAATAGATATAGACTGCCGGTACCGAAAAATCTGTTACAGCGTATTGACAGAACATCGTCTCCGGCTCACATGGGAAATCTCCGAAATGCGATTGATTTTATAGTTGATGAACAGACACCAGTTCTTGCTGCAGCTGATGGAATAGTGACTTTCGTTAAAGATAGTTCTGACACTGGCGGATCTAACCCAATATACTGGGATTATACTAATTTTATTGTAATTAGACATCCGAATGGAGAATACTCACGGTATGATCATCTAAGCTACCATAGTTCAAAAGTGAAAGTTGGTCAACGTGTCAAAGCGGGCAAAGAGATAGCTCTGGTCGGAATGACGGGATATACATATCTACCACATCTTCATTTTCAGGTTTTTGAAGTTACTGGAATTAATGCTTGGACAGACATCGATACTTTGGAAGTTCAAGATTTTGATACTTTCAACTAATCGTCCAAAGTCCATAGTTTTACTTAAGAATCTATTTACTACTTGCTCATTAAGAAGCTACTCAAATGAGCTCGTGGTTCCATTAATTGATTGCTTTAATAGTGGACCAAAAAATTTCCAAAAATCTTGATCGCTAACCATGATCATAGGAACGCTGCTTGCTTTTGTCTTGTTTGTTTCCAACCAAGTCACAATAATATTTTGTTTATCCATGTTTGTAGAATTGCTTTCAATAAAGCTTTCCTGAGCTGTTGCATTCGCAATCCCACTGATCACGAATCCGATCGTAACTATAATCGCAGCTATAATTAATGCAATAAACAGCTTTTTCATTGCGTATTCTGTCTGTAGTTTATACTATTGGCCTAGAATGGTTTTCTTAACTATAGTTCTATCCGTAAACTTCTTTTTGCCTATTAGCTGAAAACTCTGCTGCCGCTTCTTTTGCTGTGTTTGCGATTGTTTTTGCGTTGTTGACACTAATTCTCGAAAGCTCTTCTGTATGTTGTTTAGTTCGTTCGAATGCACGTCCGATAGCTTCAATGTTCCCAAATAAGATATCGTTACTTATTCTTGTAGATGCTGAAATATTTTCTGCGATATTACTAACTGATCTGGCCCATAGCTCGGTTGGTACTCTTGGAGATAACCAGTTGTTGTACATTCTTTGTACATTTTCATAGTATGGAATTGAAGAGTCGAAGACAGAATTTATTATTGATTTTTGAGCTTCGATATAGTCATCTGTCATTTTTCCAGTTGATTCTAGTGCTTGTTCCTGATAATTCTTGACGACATCTGCATATCGTGGAATTTGATTTTTTGCTTCGTCTATTGATTTTTTTACATTCTTTTTAGTTTCGTTCAATGACGCGTTTATAGATTCTTGTGCTGCATTTCTAGCTTGTTCTGCTACTCTCTTGGTAGCTTCAACGGGTTTTTCTTCTCGTTTTGACATACCACTACACTATTAACATATCTATATAAACGTTGGTAATAAATGGTGTTGAACACCATCTTAAGACTATATATGG
>JAATVR010000085.1 GCA_014523665.1 Nitrososphaerales archaeon TH526 | reverse complement strand
TACTATGCTGCGAAGTCCCACCTAGCGAGTTAGAAAAATTCATCACATGTTTGAAAGCTGCTTCCAGGACCAATGAAAATGCAAGAAACTCTCGTTGACAAAATCACTGTATATATAGAACTAGATTTAGAAGATGAAGGCAAAAGAGATGCAATAATGAAGTCACTGATCGCTGACAACATCAAATTTCCCCAAGGGTTAAAAATGCATATGCATTCTCTGCCGGAGAACATACTTTCAATTGAATTCGATAGTGATGGTTCTATAGAAACGGTTTCTAATACTGTAGACGAAGTTTTGAGTCATATTTCGATTGGGAAAATGGTGCTGAATGATGATTGATCCGCGGCTTCTAAAGGACGATCCTGAACGGCTACGTCGAATGCTCTTTCAAAGAAACCAAACATTTCCGTTAGATGAATTGTTGTCGCTAGTTGAGAGAAGACGTTCTCTGATCTCCGAGAGCGATTCTGCAAGACACCGAAAGAATCTGATTGCTCAAACAATTGCGAAGAGGAAGAAAACTAGAGAGGATTGCTCTGAAGAGCTCAGTGAGATGAAATCCCTCGGCAATAAAATTGTAAAACTTGGTAAAGATCTTGAAGAAACCGAAGTAAACTTTAAGCATTTGATAATGAGTCTGCCTAATTTGGTCAGCAGCTCGGTACCTGTAGGTGCGAATGAACAAGATAACGTGGTAATAAGATCAATAGGAGCACCAAGTAAATTCGATTTTGCTCCTCTTGATCATGTTGATCTTGGAACAAGATTGGATCTGTTTGATATAGAACGGGCTGCAAAAATTTCTGGCTCTCGTTTTTACTTCTTGAAGAATGTTTTGGTTAAGCTGAATATTGGACTGCTTCAATATGCTCTTGATTATTTAAACGACCAAGGGTACGTACCCGTACAACCTCCTTACATGATTAGAAGAGAGCCGATGGAGGGCGCAGTCATATTGGAAGATTTCGAACATGTCATCTATAAAATCCATGGAGAAGATTTACACATGATTGGGACCTCCGAACATGCAATGGCGGCAATGCATATGGATGAAATTCTTGATGGTGCGTCTCTTCCTCTGAGATACGCCGGTATCAGTCCATGTTTTAGAAAAGAAGCGGGTGCGCACGGAAAGGATACGAAAGGCATCTTTCGAGTGCATCACTTTGACAAGGTTGAGCAATTCATATTCACAAGACCAGAGGAGTCAGAAAAAGAGCATCAGAAAATGGTAGAATTGGCAGAGAAGTTTTATGAAGGATTGGGGATTCCCATTCGGACTGTCCTTTTGTGTACGGGGGACATGGGCAAAACTTCATCTAAAACTTACGATATAGAAGCTTGGATGCCAGGTCAGGATTCTTACAGGGAGATCGTGTCAAGCTCCAATTGTCTGGACTACCAATCTAGGAGATTAAGAATAAGATTCAGAGATCGTCCCGATGAAGAGACCCGCTTAGTTCATACCTTGAACAGCACTCTGGTCGCAACTGGAAGAACGCTAGTTGCAATAATTGAAAACTTTCAGCGTGCTGACGGAACGATAAGAATACCAGATCCTTTGAAGAAATATGTAGGGTCCGATGAGATTTCAGCCCGCCAGAAACTCTGAGAATGAGACGAATTAATTCCTAAACAAACCCTAAGCCAATTATTAAACAGATACAAAAATGAGGGGAAGTTAGTTTGTGTGTAGTTATTAGATAACTTGCCACGGTCTAGTCGCAAAGGTTACGCCTAAGCCTGCTCCAATCAATATTACTTGATATGTCACATTCGTCCATGGAACCGGCTTGAATATTGGTTGGCCTGTTACTTGAACGGTTTGTCCCGGACCAAGTCCTGGACCAATTGTCTGAATATTGAGCTGCGTATGGACATGATAAATACCTGGTTCTAACGCTCTGACGGTTAGTGAGTATGGTATCGTAGCTTCTGGTTCAATGTCAAAGACGTTGCCGGGCGGGTCACGAGCTATAAACTCCCACCTATTGCCTGCATTTGTAGATTCACTGAATAGCGACAACCATGCTCTCAGTGGCCTGTTCACCAAGCTCTGAAGAGTGCCAGTTACTGTTAACTCATCGCCAGTCTGAATTGTCTGACCAGAAAAAGATTCATCTTGAATTCTCACAAACCTACTCTGGAGCTGGGCCTGAACACCATGTCCCTCTACAGAAGGCATAAATGCGAATGCACTAGACATTACTAATACTGCAGCCAATCCTGTCAAGACTATAGCCTTGTTAATCATTTTGTCGATTCTAAGCGATACCAGAAGAAACAAAGATATATATTTTGCTGTTGCCGATTTGCCAGTTCCAATTCCTATTTGAAGTACTAGTTGGCACTTGGTGCATCAGTTTTTCGAAATGAATTCATAATTCTTATAGAGTCTCCTTTCGGTGTAACTTTGAATAAATATGATCCCTGAAGTGGGATCTGTTTTTGCAGACTATCTATCAATATGATTTCAATTCGCACAGCAAAATTTAAAAAGGTACGTACTTATCAGGTAATGTATAAGATGACTTTACCAAAGGGATTCGGACCTGGTGGAAGACGAGTTGAAGGCGGCGGCAGTAGAGACGATGTAGAAAAGATGATCGGACGCAGAGTCGAAAACTTCAAAGGTATCTTGGTTTTAGGCTTTGCATTATGTTGGGCTGCAACAGCTGGCGGTGTTTATGTAGGCGTGACTGTTTATCCTTGGGCGTATCCCCTGCCAAGTGGACTATATGCCCTATCTGTGCTTACTGTTATTGAAGCGCTAGGCTTCTTCTGGATGTGGAAGATCGCAACAGAAAAACCTCTACGTCCGTACTGATTTATTCTCTATTTTTTAGCAATAAATTACACCGTATGATCTAATTTTCTCTCAGCAAATTTTTTTTGAGCTTAGATAAATTTTATATATAACCTCTAGGAGAAAGTTGTTAATGGTCTGGCTAAGACGCACAACGCATTATCTGTTCATAGTTGTCGTAGCTGTTAACAGCACGCTGCTGACTATTAATGCTGGAGACTACATATTCTACACTGATTGGGCGTGGACTTCATTCGTCGTGTTCTCTATATCGCAATCAACGATGCTCGTTGTGGGTGCCATCTATTACATGTTGTTTACGGGAGTGCCGGGGACAGCAACCTACTATGCCACTATAATGACAATTTATACATGGGTTGCGAAAGGAGCTTGGTTTGCTCTTGGATATCCATACGACTTCATTACGGTACCGGTGTGGATTCCATCTGCAATGTTGCTGGACCTGTCGTACTGGGCAACAAGAAGGAACAAACACGCAGCGATACTGATAGGAGGAACATTGGTTGGACTTTCACTGCCACTGTTTAACATGATCAACCTATTGACCATACGCGATCCACTGGAAATGGCATTCAAGTATCCTAGACCAACACTACCTCCATACATGACCCCAATCGAACCGCAAGTCGGTAAATTCTATAATAGTCCAGTAGCCTTAGGAGCTGGCGCGGGAGCCGTGCTATCTGTGCCAATCGCAGCTTTGGGTGCAAAACTCAATACATGGACTTACAGATGGATGGCCGCTTGGAGTAAGTGGGACTAAGCCAAATTAAGCCAATCCTTTTCTTTTTTCTTTTCGTCAAGATTCAATTTTATTCTTAAATGATTTATGAGCGTAGTTGTCAAGTCTTGATCAAGTTATCCTAATATAGTTGAAAGTTAAAAATTGAAAATGAAACCGTACTAGGATTACGTTTAGAAAAGGATTCGCTACGAAATAGCTAGCTATCCACTCTTAAAATATCCAGCAGGTTGGAGATATCAGAGCTAGACCTACCCCCAGTTAACGAGACTCTTTGTTTTGACGGCGGATTTTTAATATAGTCTGGGATCTTTAAGGCGATTCTCTCCTCATAGGTCGGGATCATCTCATTTTGGTAGAATATACCAATAGGTATTCGTCTGCCCCATTCGTACGACTTTAAGATTGCATTGGACATCTTGCTATCTGCTTCACTTTCTGAGTGAACAATTCCATCATATCCTGCTCCTTCGAGTTTATACGTTCTTGGAATCTGCTTTCCGGTTTCTGGATCTAGGTTGTCTGATCCCTGATACCACTCTCTGGTATTGATATCGTTGTAAGTGGGACATGGTTGCAATACATCCAAGTACGCCAGGCCTTTGTGCGAGACGCCTTGTTTTATCAAATCTTTGAGGTGTCGAACGTCATATGAATAACCTCTAGCTATAAATGTGAAACCGGATACAGCTGCGAGGGCAAGTGGATTTACTGAATTATTAGAGTTTGGTAACGGAAGGGATTTAGTCTTCAAACCTAACTTCAATGTAGGTGAAGCTTGTCCTTTCGTTAATCCGTATACTCCGTTGTTAAAAATAATGTATAGCATGTCAACATTCCGTCTGCCAGCACTAACGAAGTGGCCCGCGCCTATACCCAATCCATCTCCATCACCTCCGACAGCTATTACTTCTAGCTCCGGATTACAGAGTTTTGCTCCCTGTGAAAAAGGGAGTACCCTACCGTGCAGCGTGTGTATCCCATAGGTGTTGATAAAATGCGGCGTTTTACCCGAGCATCCAATGCCTGAGAAGATGACAGCTCTATGCTTCTGAATTCCCATCTCCGAAAGGGCCATCTGAATACCATTGAGGATACCAAAGTCCCCACATCCTGGACACCAGTCATTATGAACTTCTGTCTTATAATCACTCAGCTTAAGCGCCATGTTCCAACACGATTCTCCTGGGAGCTTCTCCAGACATAATTCTCATTAGAGCATTATAAACTTCACTAGATGACATCGGCCGACCGTTATACTTGACAATCAGATAATCCATACTAATACCAATATTTTCACTAATTAGCAATCCGAGTTGTGATGAGTAATTCATTTCTATATCAACTAGCTGTTTATATCCCTTAATTAAGGCGCGCAGTCTTTCAAATGGGAATGGATGCAGTAGGCGCAATTGTACAAACCTGATCTTCTTTCCCTCTTCTATGAGTTTGTCCATTGCATCTAAAATAGCACCCTTTGTAGAACCCCAGCTTATAACGGTCAAAGAATTAGGTTCATCAATTCCATACCAGGTGGCCTTGTCTTCGTCCTCTATCTGATCGAGTGCAATCATTAATTTGTCCATTCGCTTATCCATCATTGCTGTTCTAATTTCTGGATCCTCTGTGATATGACCTTCTTCAGTATGTTCATCACCTGTATTCCAAAATATTCCATTTTCCGTGCCAAGTAACACTCGAGGAGATATCGAATATTTAGCATCACTATCCTTGTTGTTCTTGTTATCTTGGATCAATCTAAACCTGCGATAGTGGTTGGCGTCACCCAACTCAGGGGATGAATCAGGTACATTTTCCATTAGCAAACCTCTGTCAATCAAAATTCTTTGCTGATCAAATATTTTGCAAGTAGTGATACTATTTGCGATTGCCTTATCAAGCAGATGAATCACAGGCATCTGGAATTTTTCCGCAAAATTGAAGACTTTAATGGTATCGTAGTAGCTCTCTTCGATATCTCCTGAGGAAAACACTATTCTTGGAAACTCTCCATGTCCTGCCCTTGTAGCAAAAAGAAGATCACCTTGCTCGTGCCTTGTTGGTAACCCGGTAGCTGGTCCGGCCCTTTGGTACAACGAAACCACTATAGGGACCTCGTTCATTCCGGCCCATCCAAGGGCTTCAGTCATCAGAGAGAATCCTGGACCTGAAGTTGCAGTTGCAGAACGTGCACCGGTAAGCGCTCCTCCTATTGCCATGGTTATCGCAGCTATTTCATCTTCCGTCTGCAAAACTAGTATAGAACCGTCCTTACCCTCAGCTTGTGGCACTATTGCGTTGGCCTCAAGAAATTCACTATCATCACTGGCAGGTGTTATCGGGTAATAGGTCTGGAATCTGCAACCAGCAGTCAATTTGCCTAACGCTGACGATTGGTTACCCTGGACAAGCATCATGTCAGGCAGAGGTTTCTTGGTTGTCAAACCGAAAGCAAGACCACTCGCATCATAATGTAATCTGGTATATTCATAGGCATAATTGGCCGCCATAACATTCAGCTCAGCAATTTTAGGTTTGGATCTGAAAATGAATCTGATCGCGCTTCCGAGGGTTTCAAATTGAAAGTCTAGCAATGCCACGGAGGAAGATAATGACATGACATTGACCATTCTTGATAATTTGCTTAGTGAATGATCTTCAATCTTGGTTGAGAATTCCTCGAGCAATTGGAAGTATGGGATACCGAAAAGACTTGCGCCTTTGTCAGATGCATAGTCGAGTATTCCTTGAACAGTTAGAGGCCTTCCTCTTTTCTCTAGAAGAGCAACCAATCTGTCCCTAAAAGCGTCATCCAATGATGGTACCTCCCCGATCTTGACGTCGACGAGCTCAGAGTCGTAAACGATTCCACCCCCTGCAACGACTGAACCAGCATGCCTAAGCAAAGTTTCCGAGTCAAATGAGACAAGCATATTTATTTCGTCCACATGCGATCGAATCTCTTTCTCAGAGACTCTCACAGTAAAATAACTATGTTCACCTTTTATGTTAGAGTAATATTCCCGCTTTCCAAATACTTGTAATCCTCCCTCTGCGCAGGCTCGTGAAAAGATATTTGCGGCTGAATCAACACCGCTACCTTGCGCACCGCCTATAAGCCAGTTGAGAGAGTTAATCACCTTGTTCGTAAGGGACATCGATATTATAGCTTCTAATTTGCCAGCTTTTATTAGTTTACAATTTTATTTCGTATTAGTATTCATCCGCCACCAGTTGCAGCATCGTACAAACAACATTCACACTTATCTCGTTCACCACAATATGGACAAACACACAAGCATGCTTCCAGAGCGTTACCGCATATATCGCATGGCGGAGGGTCCGCCTTGGTCTCATCAACCATCTTCTAAAATATTCAGTTGGTGAGTTATTATACTTTTAATAACTCAATTCAAATATAGTTGCAAAAAGAGTACTCATTCTTCAATTCATACTGATACTAATCTCTAAATAACTGTTATAGGTACACTCCTTTAAATGACGATATCTCTCGTTCCATCCGAAATAGTTGAGCAGAGAAATATTCAAAAACGTAGTACAGGTTTTCATTCGCCATTTACAGCTGGAACAACCTTGGTTAAGAGAGGATTCGCGCACATGCAGAAACATGGTGTTATTATGGATGTCACCAATGTTGAGCAAGCGCAAATTGCGGAAGATGCAGGAGCAGTCGCCGTAATGGTGCTCGATAAACTCCCGTTTGATGTCAGATTGGCAGGTGGCGTTGCAAGGACTGCTAGTGTGAAAGTTGTCCAAGAAATAATGGAAGCAGTTACAATTCCTATCATGGCCAAGTGTAGGATAGGTCATCTTGGAGAAGCTCAAATCTTGGAGGAAATAGGTGTTGATATGATTGACGAAAGCGAAGTACTCACTCCAGCGGATGAAGAAAACCATCTTTGGAAATGGAATTTCAGAGTACCTTTTGTAAATGGTGCGAGAAATCTCGGTGAAGCCCTTCGCAGAATAGAAGAAGGATGTTCCATGATAAGAACCAAAGGTGAACCAGGGACGGGCAATGTAGCTGAAGCAGTGTCTCATATTAAAGCGGTTAACAATGATATACGAAGGCTTAAATCAATAGTGGATGATCCACAGGAACTCATAAAGGCATGTAGACAGTTACAGTCGGCTCTGCCTATCGTTGAAGAGACGGCGAGGTTAGGAAAGTTACCCGTAGTAAATTTTGCGGCAGGTGGAATATCTACACCTGCTGACGCCGCACTTCTGATGAGTTTGGGCTGTGACGGTGTGTTTGTAGGTTCTGGAGTATTCAAGTCAGACGATGCTTCACAACGAGCTCATGCAATAGTCCTTGCTACTACATATTTTGATGACCCTGCTACTGTACTTGAATCGCAGAGAATGGTTGACGAAAAGAAGTCAATGTTGGGGCTGGATACTCAAAATTTATCTCTGAGGATGCAAGAAAGAGGACCATCTGTATGAGGAATGATGGGCCTATAATAGGGGTACTAGGAATTCAAGGAGATGTCGAGGAGAACGTTTCCCAGACTAGGACTGCTTTTAATTATTTAGGAAGGAGAGGTGATGTAAGGATTGTTCGATACGCTAAGGATATTTCCGGAATTAGCGGTTTAATTTTGCCGGGTGGAGAAAGCACCGTAGTCAGCAACTTGGCTACCGTAAATGGGGAACTTTTTCGTGAAATCGCTGATGTGGTATCGAGGGGGATGCCAGTATTAGGAACTTGTGCAGGTATGATTATCCTATCTACTAGAGCTCATGACAGAGTGATTGGGCAGACAAAACAAAAGTTACTATCGTTGTTGAACATAGTAGTAGAAAGAAACGCCTTTGGAAGGCAAAAGGATTCCTTTGAGGCAGATATGGAAATCCCTATGATGGGAAAAAGGCCTTTCAAGGGCATTTTCATACGAGCTCCCATAGTGTCGAAAGCAGAGGAAGGGGTTCAAGTTATTGCAAAGATAGAGGACAAGGTTGTAGCTGTAAAGCAAGATAACATTGTTGCCACAGCTTTTCATCCTGAACTTGGTTCTGACCATAGATTTCACTTACATCTTATAAAATCTGCTTCTGAATTCAGGGATCGGACCAATTTGATGCGGGGGGTGGGATTCGAACCCACGAACCCCTGAGAGACGGGATCACCTATAACTGTGATCTTAAGTCCCGCGTCTCCAAGCACGTGATTACAATTTGGCCAGGCTCTACAACCCCCGCTACTACTTCATAGGACGAATCGACTAGTCCTTACTTAAATCTTACAGGAACAAGTAAATATGAAGGCCAACAATCGCAGCTTATTTCAAGATCATCTAAAAGCCTTTGTTAGCACACTCATTTCATGAAATATGCGAATTCAATACTGGAATGCATAAAGATGGTGGTTGCCCATTCGGCAGAGATTGCGAACTTCGATAAAGAAGTGCAGTTAAGCTTATGTAGGTGGCCGTAGCGAATGTTACTTCCTACCTTGCAGGGGGTTGTTAGTGCCTTGATAGCTCAGCCTGGTAGAGCGTTGCCTTGGTAAGGCAAAGGTCCCGGGTCCAAATCCCGGTCAAGGCTCATTTTCATCCGCAAGCTGGTTAAATTTTGATTTGTCAATCCAATGTCGTTTGCCCAAACTGCATACGGTATTGCCTGGACCGTACGCGGCTTTCCTAGTGTATCTAAAGAGTTGTAAAAGCGACAAAGAAAGCCAATTTTTGTTTATGCTCCTTTAAGATCACTTCTTAAACATGTAGAATGGACAAGTCGATGGCCTGTATTTCATCTAGTCAATGAAGTCGGTAGCTCCTCATAATATTAAAGCCAATATGGAAACTTACCTACTATCTGATAAGAAAATCAAAACAAGTGGCGGTTTGAATTTATTATGGTGTTGTTGTACCCAGCATTCTGAGAATATATGTTCTAATGATATTGATGCTTCGTTTTCGTAGCCTTGAATCTGTGAAGCAGAGCTTTGACAGCCGCCATTCTCCGGCAAGAATCAGTTGTCACCGTCGTTTTCTTGCGAAATCCCTTGCCTGTTTTCAGTTATCTTCTTACGTCCATGACGATTTGTAAATACCCCCTTGGGTGTTGCAGGTGCTGTTCATCCAATGAGCATAACATCATTCGTGGCCACTATGCCCATATATTTTGTATTCATGATGATAGTTACGGAGAAGAAATTTTGCTTATTTTCATTGGGCAAATTCAGACACAGTCAAAAATCTGATTTTTATTCTGTTCGCAACAATGAAATCAGATAACCCCCCTAAATGGCTATTCCCGATGTAAACCTACTTGCCTTTGCAGATATTTCAGTAATTCTTTGTCATCGTCCTGATGTTCTATTTGTAAATAACGTTTTATTCCATTCAGTAAATCATAACTTCTTTTAGAATGCAGAACCGAATCACTTGTTTTAGATTCATTTACCATAATAAAGATTGCAATTAATGATATATAAGACAAATGTGACTTTTTCTCACATATTGGTACTAAAAAATAGCTCCGAAGTAAATATAGATATCTATAATTTCCTTAGATACATCATATACGTCATATATCTTAGTCCTTCATTTTACAGGCTGTGATGGTTCTGTAGATTCTGAAGAGCAATAAAGCAAGACGCTCACATATAAGATCTGTAACAGAGGCCTTCGTTCCTACTTCAGATTCATCAGTTACCTTCAGATGTTCGTTTGTAAATGTTACATCATCTGATGTTTCTGAGGTATCTGAGGTCATGTCAAAACCTGAAGATGGTAGTTTTTGATATAGACACAGAGTCGTGAGTCATGAAAATAACTGAGTGAAGAGTAGGTAGGGGTTTTAAATAGACATAATAATCTTGCCACATCCTTCTGATTGCCACTTGTTTGCAGGAAACAATATTTGTAACAAAAGCTGTATTACTGCTATTGATTTTCAAGACAGGCTGGTAAAGAAGATGGATCATTCAATTATCAATTTAACCAAATTTACTGAGAAGCTAACATTCAATCTGTGTCAAATATTCCTATCTTTGGTCATGTTATATGAACTATCATTATAAAAGAACCTATATAATCTGATGTTCCAGGCGCAGTATCAGACCAGTCACAGTTCCAATCTGTAAAACAGATTAAATCTCAAGTCAGTTTGCTGCAAAAACAAGTGGCACAAATTCAAAATGATATTCAAAGTATAATAGCAGATCCTATAGCAAGGACAAAAACAAACTGCTCTTGCTTTCTGAGAATCCATTCCAGCTTTATCTCGAATATGTTCCTAGTATCATTAATGGGTCCTCGACAAGAGATATTTATATCTGGTAAAAGACAATGTACTGGACTATATGGACAATTTAAACCTCAATAACTACATAGTGAAGACAAATACATTCAAAACAAAAAGGGTGAATGGCTATAATATACTATACAATGAATCTACAGATGCTAATAAGAAACATGTTTTGTTCATACACGGGCTTGGTGGATCGTCAATTGGTTGGCGAGATATTCCTGACGCATTATCAGAATATTTTCATACAATATGTGTTGATTTAATAGGTTTTGGTGGGAGTGATAAGCCAAAGGAAGGTGATTATACGATCAATGGATTCAGCAAATTTATAATAGATTTTCTCGAGCAAGCAATTGAACTCAAGCAAGATGAAAAAATAAGCATAATTGGTCATTCATTAGGAGGGTATATAGCTACACAAGTTGCAGTTGATAATTGGGACCGAGTTGAAAAACTTGTCTTAATAGACCCTTCGGGGAAGCTTAATGGACCGACCCCATTATTGAACCAATATCTTGATGCTGCAAAGGAAACAAATCCACTCTTAAGGTACGATAAAGTTAGAGAGGTATTTGAGAAAATGTACGCACATCCCTCAAGGCTACTTCCGATAGTGATCGATCTATTTAATTATACGATCGAAAAGTCCTTAGCAAGGCATGTATTTGAACTTACTTTCCTTAATAGCACAACAACAAAGGTTGAGTCAGAAAGATTGAAACAAATTGATAATATTCCCTGTCTAATTATATGGGGTAAAGAGGACAGTTTAATACCACCAGAGTATGCCAACGAGTTTATGAAAGATCTTCCAAATGCCAGGCTTGAGATAATAGGAGATTCGGGTCATGCACCATTTGTGGAGAAGACAGCTTTAGTATTTGAAAAAATATATTCCTTTTTAACTACTGTAAGGAAATAAGTTTATATGAGCAGAACTTCTGAGCTTGAACTCGCATAATAACTGAAAACTATTCGTCTGCCCTACTTCATGGACGAAATTGAATACGAGAGTGCTTCAATAAAATGATTTGATCTCTCTAGAGGGATTTAAAAAGAAAGAACGTGTACTTAAATTATTTATACAAAAATATGACAGTCAAAGATTAATAAACTATATTGCATGGTCAGCTAAAAAATCTAGCAATAAAGTACAGTCACCTCCTTCTGGTCTGAGTTTATAGGACAGAGGAAGAATAGTGTGTTCTCCGGAAGCACGTGTTAAAACTGAATTCGAAGTAGAAGTATGGTGGAGTGATGTTTCTGATTTTCTAACCCAGCTAAATGAGAGTATTCATATACTTAAATAAACAAAGATGTGAAATAGTTGACTTATGAACCGAAAGACAAATTGATATCCCTTTAATTACAATTGATTTCACCGTTACATCAGATTCATCAGTTACCTCAGATGGCTATTCAAATTTTAAATCTGAGGTTTCTGAGGTACATGAGGTCATCTTGAGGTCATCTGAGATATCGAGTTGGTTCATCTAACTTAATTTTTAAGATTTGAGATAAAACTGGTTGACAGTTGCGAAGCTATATTTACAATATGAATATGTACCAAATGATAAATCAAAACTGTTTCTCGCAAGTTGTATTCGATATTGTAACCTTTTGATTAGATAATTCGCTCATAGTCCTATCGACTCAGATTCCTTCTGCTTCATTATAGAGCCTCTTAGATGATTGAAGTATTCGTTCACGAAAAGAAATTTGTGAAGTAGAAGTCACTATATGAGGCTCAATTATTGGATCCTTTAGGCAAGCTTCTAGGACAACATCTACTGCGATTACAAGTAATTCTTCTTTCTCATATAATGTTGACCAGACAGTCTGTTCAACAATTTCTCTATATTTCTATATTCTTTTTTAGTTAATTTTAGATTAACTAAACTTTCCAATTTTGCTAGTTTATTTTTCATATTGTTTATGTCACTGCCTTTGCGTTGTATATCAGTGTCTAATACTCTCTTCGTTTTAATCAGACTGGAAATCTCTGATTGTAGTATAGACATATTATTCTTGAGACCATTCCTGGTAGTTTGCAATATACCAAGGTCATTTCTCAGCTTCTGACACGTATCACTAAGATATGTAAGCTAGTTACCGTAGCGAACGGCTTCTAGTGTTTCTTGATGTAACATATTGTTTTGTTTTCAATGATTTTATATAGATCCAACAAAGTGTAGAGGTTATAGTCTATATCTTCATAAACCTGAACAAGCTTATGAAGACTATTAAGCCTGAGATAATCTTGATACAACTCATGTACCTCATCAGCTGGCAAATCCAATTCAATTGCAACATTCAGTGGATTCCCATCATCAGAGAACAGCTTTAACGCTTGTGACTGCTTTGATGTATTAGGTGGTTGTGGTTGCTGATGCTCCTTTATTTCAGGAGCTAGCTGACTATCCGTTAGAGTTATTTCATTGGCTCCCATTGACTTCTTAATAGTTGAGCTTATATCACGTAATGACATGTGTACTTCATTAGCAATCTCACGATAGGTCCTCCCTCGGCTATGGAGTTGTAGAACCTGTTTAGTTTTTTCTTTTCTGTCTAATATCATCAATCCAGATAATTTCTATGTATATGAATACATAACCAGCTCAAAAACCCTTTTGTAAGACGATACTTTGTTACCATGTTGTTACCGTTAATACCGGTAATGACATTATAGATTGTATTTTATTACTTGTTAAAACGTGAGGCACGACAAGTACGTTAATGGTTACAGAATTATAATAACAAGTTAATGTCTATTGTCTGTGTCGACCTGTATGTATCATGCTTTATGATGTTCTAAGGCAAGTAATATGTTAGTATTCTCTTATTTCATTATCATGATGTTACCATGTGTTCATTCTAAAGACAGTGGGTATTCATGGGACCACTGAAAATATCCTATAGTAGTTTATTCTACTATAGATTACTGATGTTTATAGCTTCAAAGAGCTAACAAAATGTAATGGTCTACTTACATTCCTTCTTGTAATTGTGGTCATCCTTGCCATAATGGGGTTTGGGATGGAAGACTTTCTCTTCTGGAGTTATCACTGTCCTTGATAGAGCTGTAGACATTGGAACGCCTGTCATCAAGGACTTGACCCAAGATGCCAGAGACTATTTGAATAGTCCAGAACAAATAGGGCCTACCTAATAGTCTCTCGTCGATTCCTTATTACCTGCCCAACAAACCGCGGATAATGAACACGTGGACCTATTCCTCTCGACCGTGTAACCTGTAGCTAGACCGCCTACACCACATACAATATCTTGAGGAAAAGGGAGTACTAAGTGGTTTCAACAAAATGCCACTTGGGTGTTAATGGGAGTCGTAGCTGTTGTTGGAATTGGTTTTAGTTTCGCTTTAAAACGTTCACCTATTCTATTCTATTGTTACGCGTCTCCTTAGTATTTCCAGAGTCCATACACCCATTTACAAATCCCTCTTTGTGTCAAGCATTAGCCACTAAGCTTAAAGCTAGGCGCCGACTGTTCCGTCATCCTTTTTTCCTCTAGTCTCCACAATTACCAAGTCTAAATATCGTCTAGCTTCGTTATCATCTAACATTGAAGATTCTACTCCTGTTTCTTTTTCCATAGCATCTGCGTGTTGGTGGATTAGTCTTACAAGCTTTCGCATAATCTCTGCGTTCTCTTGTGCATTACCTAAAGTATCTAGCAGAGCATACTCCTTTACATATTTTCTGGCTAAATGACGCAATTCTGAATCTTGGGCCACTGACAGCGCGACAGAGTATATTCCTAAGCTAAAGAGAAAAGAAGCAAGCACAAGAAAGGCACGTTGGATTGCTCCAAAGGGTGGATAAGAATTGTTGGT
>JAATVR010000709.1 GCA_014523665.1 Nitrososphaerales archaeon TH526 | reverse complement strand
TTTGACCATTCCAATAGCTTCTGCTATACCTTCGCATGCAATGGCACAGAGCTGACATCCAGTACATTTATCATGAAATAGAATATGTCTTCCTCTATATCCAGCTATTCCTACACCACGTTTTGGATCAAACTGGTATCCATCACCAACGAATTTCAATTTCTCCTCTGGATATCTAAAGGTAAACCTCTTGATCAACAGATGCTTTGATCCTGATTCAATAGTCTTGATAAATCCGCTAGCTGTACTACTCAATTTGGTGTCAACAAACCCCCCGGCCCCAGTACTCCCCCATAAATCAAAGCTAGAGCTATAAACATGTTTATGAATGACAAGACGATCAGCTTGTACCAACCTGTATGCAACAAGATATCTATCCTAATCCTAGGATTGATACCACGAATCACTAGCATCAAATGGATCATAAGAAAGGTCTTTGCAGTGAACCAGAATATCGCATTTGCGGTTGCACCATCATATAGTCCTTCCAACGTAAGCAGTTGTAGAAGCGGAGGCTTTTCACCAGGCGGTCCTAGGTGATCAGGAAAGATCTGCGGCCCCATCCAACCGCCGAGAAATAACACCACGAAGAGCGCCGCGAGAGCATACAATTTGACATAAGTTCCCAATTGGATGAGGCCATAAATCATGCCAGAAGTTTCTGTAAGCCAACCTGCTACTATTTCACTTTCCGCTTCTGGAAGGTCGAATGGAATTCTTTCCAGCTCAGCCAATGAAGACATGAAGAAGACCAAAGCGCTGATAGGTAGGAAAAGAATGAACCAGTACGATGATTGTGCATAGGTAATCTCGGTAAGGTTCAAGGATCCAGATAATATGACTACAGATAGTGCTGATAGGATAAATGGAATTTCAAAAGCTATGAGCTGGTGTAAGGCTCGCAGTCCACCAATGAAAGGATACTTGCTATTGCTTGCCCACGAAAAAAGTACTTCAATTAACGGGAAAAATCCGAGAATAGCAAAGGCAACAATTAGGCCTACGTCGATATTGGAAACTACCCAACCTGGGGCCACAGGGATGAGGCAGACAACTGCAGCTGCTGCAGCTACAAACATAATGGGTGCAGCCCAAAATATCGGCTTGTCAGCCCCCGCTGGAATTATTATTTCTTTTGAAACCAGCTTCAATCCGTCAGCGACCAACTGAAAGATGCCTTCAAAGCCAGTGCCCAAAGCCTCACGTCCTGCGTGAGATGGACCCACTCTTAATTGCATCCTTGCGAGAAACTTTCTTTCTATGAAAATTGTGGCAGCTGCTATGAGTGCAGCGTACATGAACCCCGGGAAAACTGCGACTCTGAAGAATTCCGTATAGATTAGAAAGTTGAGAATTGGAAGGGTTCTAGTTGGGTCAACCATCATAGATAGAAAGAGGTATGGAGTAAGCACCTCCCCGTTTGCCAACGGCAACGGAACGTAGAATAATATGACGAAGATAAGAGGAAGTACAATGACGGTGACGATGATAAGTACCCAAAATAGTAACCAAACCACGCTAGCAACAAATGGGCCGAATCTAAAGTCCTCGACTGGTGTAGCCATTCCTTCTCACCTATCAGCCTCCACAGGCCAATAATTTAAAGACCAATAGACCGAGGGCATGTCTCCCAATTTTGAACCAACCAGTAAATGAGGAAGTGCAAGCAAATTCCTAAATGACCCAACTGATATCTTTACTCGATACGGTCTTGGAGTCCCATCACTAACAATATAGTAGCCTAACGCACCTCTCCCAGATTCTACTCGTCTATATGCTTCCCCGGGTGGCCCTTTGGGGTTAGGCTGAAGCTTCGCTCTTACCTCTCCTGATTCAGGCATCTTGTCCAGGAGTTGTGTAATAATATGACATGATTCCCTCATATCCAGTAATGGGACGTACGCACGTGCAAATGAATCACATGTTTTCAAATACTGCACATTGAAATCTATCTCATCATAAATGTCATAAGGCTCAGCTTTTCTGATATCGTAAGGTACGCCCGAAGCTCTAAGAACAGAACCGGTAACCCCCAATTTGATAGCATCCTCTTTTGTCAGGATTGCCACGCCTTCAGTTCGCTGTCTAAGTAATGGATTATTGTAGAAAATGTCTTCATACTCTTTTAGTCGTTTCTCGAAATATGAAACCTGTCTTAAACATCTGTCTTTGAAACCATAAGGAATATCGTTCCTAACTCCCCCAGGAATGTTATATGCATGAGTAACGCGTGCACCTGTTAAAGCTTCCATAAGATCTATAATTAATTCCCTGTCTCCCGTAGGCCACATGAACATTGTGGAATGGCCCAGAAAGATTCCGTAAATGGCAAGCCAATAGAGTGTGTAAATTTGCCTATTAAGCTCCGAAGCAATGGCTCTAATAAACTGCGCTCTTCGTGGAACATCAATCTTGACTAGTTCTTCCACCGCAAGACTATATGAATATGTAATGTTACTAGAATCATGGATCACCGGTCTTTCCAAATGTGGAATATTCTGAATAAAGTTCCTATACTCACACATTTTTTCTTCGCCACGATGAACATATCCAGGATCTGGATCGCAGTTCACGATATAATCACCATCGACCTTAACGGTAAATCTGAAATGTCCAGAGCCCGGATGCTGTGGTCCAACGCTCAGCGTCATTAGTCGGTCCTCTTCTGCTTCTTTGACTATCTCCAACCCGAGTCTTGTAGTTTCTGAGATTCTTTCCTCTTGATCAGACATGTGATTATTACCTTCCTTTTATCCTAAACTCCTTTCGCAAAGGTGGGATATCAGCCCAGTCCTCTGGTAATAGAAAGCGATCGTTTCTTGGATGGTTTTCAAAATAGACCCCTACCATCTCAAAGGATTCTCGTTCGTGGTATTCGACACTTTTGAAAACTTGGATTAGTGATGGGAGCCTGGCATTATTTCGATCGGTACGTGTAGAGAGAGACAGGATCTGTGACGAAAGATTTTCCCGTGTATAAGAACCTAGATGATAAATCACCTCAATGTCACCGGTCTTGGGGTAATCAGTGGCGCTCACTGACTCTGCATGATCAAAACCTGATTCGTCCCGTATGTGTCTTGCAATCTCTACAATATCCTTTGATGGGACCTCGATCTTGATGCGAAGTGGTTTGACATAGATGATCTTTATTGAATCTCCGAACTTTAATACAAGACTATCAATAATTCCCTTCTCAAATTGCGGAAGGTCAGCCTTCTCTGATGTTACCTGTACAGAAGTGCTGTTTGATGGTTTTGGCACTACGCTGCCGGTTTCTCCTTGCTTCTCGGAAGTTGTGGGGAGATCCTTGTTAGAAGTGACTGAGGATGCAGGGTTGCCTTTATCGTTACCTTGGGATGAACCATCTGGTTTGCTCATACTATTTGATCTTTGACCTTTTGATCTTTTCCTGAAGTAGCATAGTACCTTGGATAAGTGTTTCAGGGCGTGGAGGACAACCAGGAACGTAGACATCAACAGGAATTATTCCGTCTACACCGGGAAGTACATTGTAGGAATCTATATACAGACCCCCGGTAATTGCACATGCGCCCATGGCTATTACATACTTTGGTTCAGGCATCTGATCATAAACCATCCTCAATCTTGGGGCCATCTTCCTCGTGACTGTACCCTGGACTACAACTAAATCACATTGTCTAAGCGAGCCAAACGCTTCGATTATGCCGAATCTTTCGACATCATATCTTGGGCCCGAGGCAGCTCCAAATTCTACACTGCAGCATGCTGTCTCCAGATGGACTGGCCACAATGACCAGACTCTTCCCCAATTTATGGCATACCCCAGCGGCTTATCAAGAGCCCTTACTAAGACATCTCCAACTTTACTAACCATCAAGTTGAAGTTTGTAGGATTTACAAGGTCCTTTATCATTGTCGGAACCTAACTCCTCCTCTGCTTGCTAAGTATTTATTCATTGTCAAAATCATCATCAGTGCTACCAAATTCCCTTTCTCCCTGCCAGATATAATGAGTACCCCATAGCGGCAAACATTATCGCCAAGAACCCAATAATTGGTAAAGTAGCACTTCTAGGCAACGAAAACAAAGAAACCCCCCAGATGTAAAGGAAAATAGCCATAACATCGAACACTACGAACATCAAAATGTAAGCATAGTATTGCATCATGAAATGAGTGCGACCCTCGCCTGAGGGCACTTGGCCGCATTCCATAGGCAGAAACTTCACAGGATTATATCTACGTCTGGGAGAAATAAGGCGAGAAATTATGAGTGCAGGAATGGATACAAGAAGGCCAAAACCGAGCATATATATAATTGGAGAAAATTGTGCTGCGGTCTCACCTGCCAATTCAAGTGTGGCTGGTGATATTTCCTATAAAAATCTTGCCTTATCTTATGTGACGAGTCTGAACAAGGATCTTGCCAGAAGTTTAGGATGGCTTAGACCAAGTTTTAACATCTTTGAACGACTGAAATCTGCTCTAATAAAGTCTAGA
>JAATVR010000708.1 GCA_014523665.1 Nitrososphaerales archaeon TH526 | reverse complement strand
CTGGTACACTAGATTCGCATAATAGGGTAACGGGCGGATGTCTCCTTCCACATACATAGATATTTTTTCCCCAATGTGCGACGCAATTGATTGCACAGAAAACGCGAAGTACGAAAGGAAAATCACAGTTTTTGATATGCTAAATCAACCCTATACATTTACGGCATTCTTCTGTGAAAAGCACAAGGATGAAGCACAGACCCTTTGGGATGATAGACTAATCAAGAAGTAGACGTCACCTGTGGTGCTCTACTACAGGTTCTTGGTCGCTATTTTTGTTGTTATCGCTTTCCTTGAAGAAGTCTCCAAAGTTCGTCCTAGGGCGGCGCAGATAATAACTATAAGCCTAAGAAATCGTCTGAATCCCACCCTGGCAGTTAGTGATAAGCTAGATGCATATGGTTCACAATACTCACTCGATCGGGCCCGGTCCACGTCGTCTTTATAACCACAACTTTTAACCTGCGGTTACTGCAAAAGTGATATTTGTCGTTCCAGTTCACTTTTTTTGAAGAATACAAACAGATACCAACCCACACACAACGAAAGCGTCTTTCCGTACTGCGGCAGAAAATGGAAAAGATCCACTAGCCAAGATGCTAATTCTTTCGATGCATTTCAATTCTCTGCATTCTGGCACCAGAAAATATGAAGATGATGCAGAAGCAGAAGTGAGTTGTGTCAGGGTACGTCTACCAACTTTGCGCAAACTGCAAATGCCCGTATTTCGATAGGATTAGGACCAGGGTTTGTGGCTGTTACTGTCCATCTATCAGGATCGTTGGTGGGTTCAGCGAAATCACGATGTGTGGGATTAATTAGATTTCCTCCGCTTGTAATTTCTGATCCTCCTCCCGTTACAACTTCATCAGAGGCGCAAATTGCACTTGTGGATCTAGTCGATCCATCTCCTGCTACCTGACCGAAAGCCCCCACAACTACTCGTGTTTGTAATTCCTTATTTAGCCCAGGTGGTACTGGTGGAAATTGTTGTCCAGGTGGTGGTACTGGTGGGAATTGTTGTCCAGGTGGTGGTCTAGGGCCTGATGGGAATTGCGCATACACGTTATTTGATGCAGCAGTATTAACATTAGCCATTATCATGGACGATAGATGTATTGTTGACACAGTTACAAGCACTATAACACTTATTGAAATAAGTAAAGTACTATTCCCCTTCCAGATGTTGTACATGTTTTTATCCCATGAGAGTTACTTTGGCTTATACTTTTCGGCACTGTTTTCTGGTCACCTAAATCTGAATTAATCCATGGTTTGTATCTGAGTCTAATCTTCTGAAACTGATAAATCCGGACCAGAACTTCACTACGAAGTCACTGACAAGGACATTGCTATCTATTCGAAAGCCCACGAGGCAATGTTAGCACAATGCAAAGATCTTTAAAATATCGAGAAGGGATACATGCATATACATCCTAGGTTGAGCAAGTTAATCACTTCGTCAGGGACTGGAGTAGAGAATGGGGAAGGAATGTTTAGATAAAGATGCAACCTCATTTGATGATTGCTTTGACGCTTTCAGGAAGAGTTTACTCTTCTGGCATTAATCGTATATGAGTATCGTGTTTTTCGAACGTGTCAACTAAGTTGACAGGTCAGTAGGTCCCCGGTGTGGACACGGTTGGATCATGAGCGGACCACCCCCTTGCCCGACTGGCGCAGAACAGTGAAATGAAAGTAGGTGTCCTTGAGGTCGAGGGCGATTGAGGCTATCGTCTTGGTGGTACCACTGCCGATCTCCGCGAGGTCGAACTCGATCCCATTCGGGAGGTTGATGCGGACGCGATGCTCACCCCCCCGTCGCAGGGCTTCGGATCGGACGGACGGTGGGACTCGAGCACGTCGGTGATCACGATGCGTGCTTTCGGCGCTCTAAAGCCCTTTTTCCTTCTTCGGTCTATGCATAACCTGTCTATATTCGGTTTTTTGTCTGTTGCCCTTCCTTTACCTTGAATATTTAGATTGACAGGAGTGTTATTATTATCCTTTCTTAACAATATCTGAATCTCCTAATTCTCTCTATAGAACTAAAATAAAAAAGAAGACTCATTTGTCCTTTAATTTTGGCCACCACCACCTCCACCTTGGTCAACAGGTGGAGCTGCACCTTGGTCAACAGGTGGAGCTGCACCTTGG
>JAATVR010000707.1 GCA_014523665.1 Nitrososphaerales archaeon TH526 | reverse complement strand
TGAAGCGGCTGATGCTGAAGGAGTATCAGCTTCTAGCAAGAATGAGATAATCAAAGGGTTGAACGAAGATCTGGCAAGGGAGTATAAAGCAATTATCCAATATGTCGTATTCAGTTCTACGTTGAAGGGAGCAGAGTATGGAGATATTGCAGAACAGTTGAAAGAGCATGCGTCTCAGGAACTTGCACATGCCCTGGAGGTGGCGAGGCAGATCGATTATTTAGGAGGAGATCCGACCGTTGAAATTAAGAACGCCGAATATTCCCAAGATTCAAAGAAGATGCTCGAAATCGACTTGCTACAAGAGCAAGAGACTATCAAGAACTATAGGGAGAGAATACGTCAGGCTGAAAGATCAGGCGAATTCGCTCTCTCTGAAGCGTTAAGGGATATTATCAGACAAGAGCAGGACCACGAAATAGATCTGAAAGACGCTCTTGGGTTACGATGATAGCAAACAAATTCTAAAAAAAGTAAACTTCTTGGTATGAAAAGCGCTTTTTTATGCCCGTAGTGCCAAACAGGATGAGGGAATTTGGTAGTCTGGAAAATTAAGACACATGATCAAAAGATCTATGCGATAGAGGCTGGAGGTAACAGTATAAAAATCAGAGCGTGAAAAGATCAGTAGATCTCCGTCGATACAAGTTAGTATTATTGCTAGTAAACAAAAATCGTATTAGGTAAATTGATTATATCTACTACTGCTGAGATCATTGAAATTTTAACTAAAATTACAGGATAGTATGTCAAATCCGGGTACAGATATAATATTTTTTAAATTTACTCGTAGTGATGATCAACAACGAGATCATTTTCTGAATTACAAGGCTGGAAATATATGCCTACCAATATTCAGACGAGTTTCATAAGATACAAAGTTTCTTGTTATATCATTATACAATTGAGGAGGCATTCTCTTACTCCAAATCAGGTCATTTTCTTTACCCTTCATTCCTTCATGATTCTCTTTCTTGTGGTCCCTAACTTGTCCGGTAATCTCGACAATATTGATGTGATTATCCCTGTGCAAGATCATCGCTTAGTCAAATGCTTATAATCTAAATCGTATTTCTATATAGACCAAATACTGAACAAAATCTTAACCTAAAAATTAAACTTTGTTACTCGGGGTTGCATCACTGAACTTGATCAACTCATACCAAGTAAATGCATAGAAACTAATTATTTCTGGCGAAGTTATGCAACGCCTTTAATCACTCTAACTGAGTGCGTTTAAGAGACTTTCAAAATCAAAGAAATTTTTCTATATTAAAATTAATTTTCTTGAATCAATTTACAGTTGTCTATGTCTATTGTAGTCTAAAGTATTTCTTTGACACCTTTAAAGAACCCTCCAATCTTATCTTGAATCACATAATCTTCTATTGAACCAAATGACATTAGCCACTCATTGGGAGGATAAAAAACATGCCCAGAATCCGGGGTTTATTAAATCGGTTGGCCTTCCGTATATATATTAAAATCAGTACTCAGAGATAGTCCAGCAACTAATACTTATTTTTAAGGAAAGTTAATATCTCCACCATTTCAACAACGATACGATATGTACTATGCTCAAGACCAAACCTGTATTCCTACCAACTTCTTTAGTAGTAAAGGAAGATTAGGTTAAAGGTGAATACAGGCCTAATTACGTAAATAGCAGATGTCATTAAACGAATATCATATGAAAGCTGCAAGAATAGTTAATGTAAATGAACCTCTACAAATACAGGAGCTCCAGACGCCAAAGCCAAAAGGTTCACAGGTTCTAATTAAAGTCCAGTCGTCAGGTGTATGCCATAGCGATGTCCACGTGTGGGAGGGTTATTATGAAGGTATAGGTGGACAACCATTAAAAACTACAGATAGGGGTGTAAAATATCCTCTTACGCCAGGACATGAAATTGCGGGTATAGTAGATAGTTTAGGAGAACAAGTGGAAGGATTTAGTAAAAATGAAAAAGTTCTCGTTTATCCTTGGATAGGGGAGGGAATGTGTCCTGCATGTAGGATAGGAGAAGAGAATCTGTGTGACAAACCCAGATCATTGGGTATCTACAACGATGGAGGTTATGCAGAATACGTATTGGTACCAAACTACAAGTATCTAGTGAAAATAGGGGACGATGATATGGATACAGATATAAGTGCACCTTTATCGTGCGCTGGACTCACTGCGTATGGTGCAGTAAAAAATGCTAATCTGACACCAGATGATAATGTTGTGATTGTTGGAACAGGAGGATTGGGCTTAATGTCCATACAATTAGTAAGAGCAGTTACTGGTGCTCGGATAATCGCAATGGATATAGATGATAAAAAATTACAAGTTGCAAAGAAGGAAGGTGCAGATATCATTGTGAATTCAAAGAAAGAAGATCCTATAAAAGCGGTAATAGAGTTAACTGATAAATTGGGTGCAGATGCAGTGATCGACTTTGTTAACGCAACTAAATCAGTGGAAGCTGATATGCAATTTCTCAGAAGAAGGGCAAAGCTGGTGCTTGTAGGCCTTTTTGGAGGAGAATTAAGGTTAAGTTTAGTTAATATGCCTACAAGAGCATACAAGATCATCGGATCTTACACGGGAAGCCTTCAGGATATGGTAGAACTTGTATCATTAGCCAAACGAGGTGTAATTAGACCAGTAGTTTCAAATAGATTCAAACTAGATCAAGCCGGAGAAGCTCTGCAAATGTTAAAAGATGGTAAAATTATTGGAAGAGGTGTAATAAATCCATGACAGGAGCATCTTCAACAGCAGAAACAGCAAGACAATTAAAGACAATAAATCCTGCAACCGAACAAGTCCTGAAGGAATATGAAATAATTACTAAGGAACAACTAGACAAGTTAGTAAAACAAGCAAGGCAGACATTCTTAGAATGGAAGAATAATATCGATAGGAGAGCAGAATTTCTGTATTCCTTTGCGAAGGAACTTAGGAAAAACAAAGACGATCTGGCAAAAACTGCTACACAGGAGATGGGAAAAGCGATAAAGGAAGCTAGATCAGAAGTAGAAAAATGTGCTTGGACAATGGAATATTATGCAGATCATGGAAAAATCTTTACAACTGGCGAAATTGTTAATACAGATGCAAGAAAGAGTACCATAAAATTTCAACCACTTGGCGTAGTAGGTAGCATAATGCCATGGAATTTTCCTTACTGGCAGTCTTTAAGATTTGCATCTCCCTCATTAATGGTCGGTAATGTCATTATATTGAAACCAGCAAGTGCTACGATGCAGTGTGGCATTGAAATCGAAAAGATGTTTGATAAGGCTGGAGCACCAGAAGGTGTTTTTCAAACTGCTGTTGGAGATTCTGCCATTGCCGGGACACTCATAGATTCAAACGGCATTAACGCAGTCACATTTACTGGAAGTGTCCCAGTTGGAGCTAAGGTAGCCCAAAGGGCAACCTCACAGCTAAAAAAGACAGTTCTTGAATTAGGAGGAAGTGATCCATTTGTTGTATGTGAAGATGCTGATATTGATAAAGCATCGACAGGGGCGGTAAAAGGGCGTTTTATTAATTGTGGGCAAAGCTGTATAGCGTCGAAGAGATTTATCGTAGTCAAAGAGATTGCAGACGAGTTCACTGAACAATTC
>JAATVR010000706.1 GCA_014523665.1 Nitrososphaerales archaeon TH526 | reverse complement strand
TATCCTATACTGCTACCGTCAGGACTACCATAGAAGATGTCGCAGGCAATAACCTAGCCGCACAGTCAGACTGGACATTTACAACAGCAACAGCAACAGTTCCTCCTCCTGAGCCTTTTCATTAAATTTCTCTTTTGACCTTGTCAGTTAGAAGATGGTAATAAATTTCTCTTTTGACCTTGATAGTTATAGTCTGATATTAACAAGATAACTTATTACAACATTGGAACAATGTTTATAATTAAATTCTAGTATTCAAATCCAATGGCAAAAATGCAAAAGAAGAGCTTAGATACATCACCTGACGAAACAAGAACATTTGAGAAAGGCAAGATTGAGCTTGCAAACCTTGGTGACATTACAATCGGTCGTGGCATCTTAGAACCGGGCTGGAGCTGGGAAAAATGTGTGAAGCCCATAGCAAAAACAGGTAGTTGTCAGGCACCTCATACTCAGTACATAGTTTCTGGTAGAATTAAAGTGGTTATGGATGATGGTGCAGAAGAAGAATTTGGTCCAGGCGATGCTGCAGTAATTCCACCTGGACATAACGCGTGGGTTGTTGGGAATGAACCTGTAGCCGCAATTGATTTTACAGGGCTGAAAGAATATGCCAAGAGTTGAAATAGCTAGACAATGATCCTTCCCCTATTTTCTTGATTAAGCTACCGATGAAAGTTCTGGCGATGCTGCTATTTATTTCCAATATCTTTTAGCTTGTCCTCTTCTGTGTTCATGTTTGAGGTGGACTTGAGTTTCTTGACGGGTTCTAAATTTCAACTTACAAACTCGACAAATAAGTCGTCTGACTCTTAGCCTCTTAGTGTAATCGCCATTTGGAGTTCCAGCTATATCCAGGTATTCACCAGCTTAAATCAGGTCGCCATCTTCTTGGAACTTGTCCTCGACAGTAACAGGTGTTACCATAACAATAACACTGCATAGCTTCAAGATATACATAATATATAAGCCGTTATCCGCTGTGAAATTATCTCGTGCCTCTATCGAAAGGTTTTGAGATGAATTGCTCGTAACGTACAGCATTGTCTTGCAAACGATTTCGCTAATTTGAGGATGAGTATTATGTACAGTATGACGGTATGACGGCAATTTATGAAAACTATTTCTATATGATATCAGATTAATTAGTCCCTCCATTTTTTTGAAAAATACTGTCATACTGTCATACTGTCACAGCCATGGAATAGATAGTCATACCGAGCCTACAGTCAGAAAGAGTGGGAAAATCAAGTTCTGTATTGGCCTATTGATAGCTTTTTGGCAACATCGTGTCAAAATCGCTGGCTGATACCTGAGATAGATTAGGATGAGTAACGGTCTATTGAGGCATTCTGGGTTGTATCTTTTTGAATATTATCCATCGTTGGTTGTTAGTTCTATCAACCTCTACTAGTATATCAGCACCCTTCAAGTCCACCTTTATTGCTCGGATTTTACGTGCTAACCACTCTGGATTTTGAGGAAACCACCGAGCATATCTAACATCTAACTTTTTCTCCTCGGCGTATTTTCTCAGATCTGAATATAATTGCATGGTCCTATCTTAATCTCAGTTTCGGCATAATGATAATTGAAAACGTAGTCAACTAAGAGTCCAGCAAACGGGTTGTTCTGAACTACGCTAATATTTTGCTGCCGTGTGTTTTGAGACCATGCCTCCACAAATTCGTTATCTTTGTTTCCGATTACTCTAGAGATGGTCTCTCCCCAAATTACAAAATCAGCAAGTCTGTGATTAGGTTTTATCTGTCTCTCAACTTCATTGTATCTCTCTAAAGCTTTTACCAGGACATCAAAAATGTAAGCTAAATTATCGGGAATCAACCTCTTAATCTCATCAATGAATTTATTTTCCGCAATTAGTTTACTCTCAGAATCCTCATCGAACCCATCTGGAATCGACTCCATATCAACAACGAATGATCGATTTAGTGCATCAGAATTAGTTATGGGAATATTAATCCCTGTAATGCCCAGAGCTCGTTTTGCAGAGAATGTGCGCATTTCATCTGTAGTATATAACTCACGAACAGTTCCAGAATATCCTGTTACCCATGTACATATTTCATCCATCAAATCTGAATTAAGATGACTTTCATTATCAAAACAGGCAAAATATGAATTGTATATACTAACACGTCTATCTTTTTCATCACGCGGAAGTCTTTCAACCAATGATTCAATTGGGGCTCTTGGGTCCACAATCTGTCGGATAGATCTTAGGAGCAAGGTCTTTCCGCTTGCACGGGGCCCAGTAGGTAAAATTATCGGTAGAGAAATATCTGGTATGAATAGAGTCATGACGTAGATTTCTGCAATGATTCGTTGGTAATCATATTTAATGAAAAATTTGTTGACTAGATCTCGAACCCATCTTCGATTTCTGTCTGTTGGTGCAACTTCTGCAAATGGAAGTCGGGGTTGGACCTGTTCTCGATTTGGGTCTCCACTCAAAAAGAGGATGGGATTTTCAGCTATCTCCCAACCATCTTTAGTAATCTTGATACATTGTCTCTGTTCGTTATTCAAGTCATAGTATATAGTGCCACCCATCTTTGCTATCCGATTATATAGTGTCCGGGTTTCTGTAGTAAATGATTCGAGTATCCTCTTTGCATTATTAATATTGGTTATGACTTTATTTCTGGTTTCTGAGTCATAATACAGTCTGCTAAGGTACCTGTTAAATTCCTCAGAGCTCATCTTTAAAAGTTCATCATGACCGTTTCGTTCAATAACAGCATAAAATGCTCCTGTCTGATCTCTGAACTGTTGTTTAATTTGAGATCTTGCCAGATAAACTAGATGCTCAGCATCACTGACCCTGTGTTTGTTTCTCTCCTCTGTATAATCTTTGTAGCTTTCAGTTAGCTGGAAGTCAATGTCTCGAAGTTCTGTATCTGAGAATTGGTAACCTAGATATAATTCAGTGCATTTTGAGATTATGGCTCTGTAAGTTTTGTCAAAATCTAATGGGTGGAACGTCACACTCGCATCCGGGCTTTCAATCTCAATTAAATGATGATTTCGTTTGAGTCTGACCGTCACAGATTCTGAATAAGTTCCAGAAGTCATCTAGCACTCCCAGAATGCATTTTGATCTCCGATTAACTTGACGACGAGTTTTCGTCCAATGCTAATGTATGGCTCAATTCCTAAAACTTCGAAAAGTCTTAAGACAGCTTGATGGGCTAGCAACCGCCTCAATTCTGAATGATGAATTTTTTCTAACGCTCTTCTGACTTCCGGTTTAAGATCTGAAAGATGTATAAGGTACTCTGGTGTTGGTTTTGCTACGGAAATATAGCGTCCGAGTCTTCTACAGAGAGACTGATATTTTCGTATAATTATAATTTGTCCGCTTTCGTCGGCGGCCGTCTGTTCAACAGATGCCAAATTGCATAGTAGCTCATCGATTGTTTTCTCATGTGTCCATTCCTCATCAGGTAATTGTAGAGGTTTAACCTCACTCTTTTGGGGTTCAGAAGCTGCATCTGCTGGTTTTATGTCACTCATAAATTGCCCGTATATTTCTATCCCTAAGTTCAACGTCTGGGGACCTGGATTTGATGTCAATCCGCTCTTCATTCATAAGTCGGAGCATCTTTGGTAGGTAGATGGTCATTTTGCAACGTGGACAACATGCAATGTATTTGCTGTTTCCATGATACTGCCATCGATAATTACAACGATGACAACTACATTCTAAATCTCTTGTTTTAACCTTCACCTTATTGGTTGTTTGTATTGCGAGATTGAGATATATATAGATGACATCCTCAATCCTATCGATAGAAACGATTGACATTAATGCCTTATTGATAGTTATCAGTTATTCTAATATTCTATACAAACGTATATTCAGGACCGCGCTCGGATCAGTCCCATTAACTTTCAGCACTTAGCTTTGCCGATCGTTTTGCTCTAATAAATGCATTATTTCGGGTTGTTTGAACTTTAACGAGCTCCAGAGGCACTGGTTCTATGACCAGACGATTCCGATTCTGCTAGATGTAGAAGCCTCTTTAATAGTGCACGAATGGATTTCGTTTCTGTCTCATTTTCTAGAATGTATTGTGACTAGGGGGGTCAAGTACCATGGCCAGCCAATGAATCAGGGAGCTGGGCATAAGAATTATATTTATTTAATTACGCACGCTTTTCATTTCAGTCTGCACTTCAGTTTCTACAGGTCTTTTGCCGAGTAGTGAATACAGCGGCAAAAGAGAAGACTTATTTCTCTTCTCTTCTTCTCTTCTCTTCATTTCTCTTATCTTCTCTTGCTCCATCGCATCCATCTTGAGATCTACATACATCATTTCTTTTTGTAACTTCATCATCATTTCATCGAGTGATTGATTTACCATATCATGCAGGTCTCTCCATTGTTTATCCTGCAACTCTTTTTCTCTTTGCAATATTTCGACAGTTTTCTTAATCGAATCCTGTTCAATTATCCTGCTGGTAAGTTGCTCTTGAAGTTTCTCTAATTTCGGCACATCTTTTAGTTTATCTTCATAATTGGTAATTTGTCTTCGAAGCCTGTATTCATCATTGATAGTTAGAGCATCTACAGCTTTCATATATTCGAACATGATCTGTTTGTGTGATTCCTCGCTATTTTTGTCGTAATAGAACTCGTCCAGCTTAACGCTATGCCCCATCATCAGCTCTTTGAACTTTCCGTCAACTTTAGAATTTACTAACACGGTGTTAAAAAATTTTCTAGCTGCGTGATCGGGTTGTAACTCCTCAAATGGAAGACCAGCTCTTCGAACTAAATACCGAATTTGGGCATTTATCGCCGATCCTCTGGGACATTCAGGTGTATTTATTCTCTTGGAATAGATCGCATATTTATCACGAATGAGAGGCGACTTCTCATTTAATTTCTCACCTTGTTTTATTCTGTACTCTAAATATTTATCAATTGTTGATATACATTCAGGGGTGACCAGCGTAACGTATCTTGACTTTTTACTGTCTCCGTAAACGGTTAGTAGCCCTAAACCTTCATCCAATTTTTTCAGTGATTTGAAGGTCAGAGCCGGAATTGCTCCAACTCTAATGCCACTTGAAGTCATTAGTAAGATAATACACCGATCCCTCAGATCAGCTATAGATAGAAGTTTTGAAATCTCTTGTCTTGTGTATGATCTATATTCATTTGTTACCTCCTCCGGGTAATACCTAGCTATCTTTCTCCACGGTAGACTAATTTCATGGTCCTCTAGAAAAGATTTAATGCCTGCAAGATACTGTTTTACACTATTGACCGACATCTCGCCTGTTTTTGGCTTACCTGCAGTATTTTTACTCTTTTTCCTCAATTCCAAGAGATAGTTTATCGTCATATCTTTGAGTTTGTCAGGTTTTATCTTAACTAGCTCATCTGGATTTGTATGATGAAATTTACAGAATAATGACACATGAACTGCGTAAACCGTCTTTGTACTCTTTGATTTCAAACCATCGATCCAAAGTTTGCATGATTCATACTGAGATACAAATGTAATAGCGTTCATGTGTAGTACAGATTTTATAAAGCTCTCCTAATAAACGTAGCAATTAATTTGGTTAATCCCAATTAACCGTTTAATCTCCTCAATTAGCTCTCGATTTTCAATGGGTTTACGTAAGAATAATTCTTTGTCTAATGTCCAGTACTCTTTTGTTC
>JAATVR010000705.1 GCA_014523665.1 Nitrososphaerales archaeon TH526 | reverse complement strand
TTAACGAACTCGGCGCTCAGAACGAGCTTGAAGTTAAAAATGGCGAAGCCGTAAAAAGATTCTTCTCCGATATGGAGAATCATTATGCTGATTATCTAAAGTTGCGCAGTAAAGTCAAGCAACTTAGTAACAATGAAGAATTGATTCGCCTAATCTTAGTTGCAATGGGTGGCCTTGGGCCATCAATTTCATCCTACCTTAGCAGGAAGCCGACTGCAAATGACATAAGGGAAGTGATCAGAGTAATAGAAGGATATCCAAAGACAACTGTCCTTGTCGATAATTCAGTAGCAGAAGGAAACCAAGAACGTTCATCACAATCCCCAGTTCAAGTAGACTCAGCGTCTTCAAATCAGATAGACGAACAAAGCAATGGGATAAAGAGCGCCAGATCTATGCCTAGTGAGACGGTTTCAAACCCAACTGACCAAGAACTTGTGGCTCATGAGACTAACCTCAAAAATAAAAGGGATACAAGGCTACTTCCTCCTCGCCCCCCAATGATCCCGAAACCAAAACGACATCTGAGAAATTATACCCGAGCACGTACTGAAAATGAGAAAGAAGTCGGTGTAGCAAATGATTTTAGGAAACCAACATTGGGCAAAAATGTGGTTTTGCATTCGCAGGCAAAACCCAGAACTGCGCATACAAATACCCCGTTATTTTCTGAGTCATTTCTTAAGACTAATACCCATAAACAGAAATTGGAAAATAATACACAAACCAACCCAATTGAAAAGAGCCAAAAAGACCTTTTTGATATTTCGTCGGTGATAGAAAATGCAAACAAGCCGTTATTGGAGAAAATATTGGGGAAAAAAGAGGGTGAAGCGTATTAGCATAACAAAGCAGAGACGTTACTTCGCTACGCAATGCCTGCCATAGGCGTATCATTCCATTTTTTGCCTCTGTATCCAGCCAGCTAACGCTTCGCCGATAGCTCTAGGATGAGCTTCCTTCAGATAGTGTATTCCCTGACCTAAGTCAATAGTCTCAAAGTCGAGAATTGCCTTATTCCATTTTACTATACCTGCGCATATTAAACCACCAGGATTTGCCGCCAAACTCTGGCTCTACGATCTTAATTCATAATTGCTCTCGAAGATTAAGGCATAAATATTATTTAACCCTTGGGCTTTAGAAAGCCAGAACTGTGCTAATACACTAAGGAGATAATGATAGTCAAATTACAGTTCAGCAAGCATTTCTCTTACAATAAAGGCTAACCTACGTAAATCACCCTGATCATACGTTAATAACTTATCCCAATCTGAGACACTTCTTCTTCTATCCCTCACCTTCAGGGTTTAATGAAATTGGACCATTCGAGTCTTATGTTTTAGCAGATCTCTATGCATGACTAAATTATTCAGGTATTTATTTCCATTATTGATTTCTGTTTCAATAGCATTTCTTATCTCTTCATCTGTCATACTACCATAGTCGATTTCTAGTTTATCGGCTACCTCTTCAAGTTTTTTCCTATCCATATCTTTGGTCGTATCCTCCTTAAGTCTACTTATCTCTCTATCTACTTCTATTCTAGCCTTCTTATACTCTACGGAAGCCTTTCCGACATTTCTAGCAAGTTCAGGGATCTTCTTAACGCCAAAGAATATTATAACAATAATAGCAATAATGATTATCCACTCAATTCCTCCAGGAATCTGCAACACAAGATCGGATAATTGAGGAATCCTTATTTCATGTGTATCTATGCTGGTTTCATTTAAGGCTGTCGAGTATAAAGACTCACAGTATGGGGTTGTTATTTCCCTATAATAAGTAGCCAATTTTTACTAAGTTGGGTAAACACGAATCAATTAGGAAGACGCTAAAGACAGCTAGTCATTATTCCAAGCTACGCTGAGTCGATCAGATTATAATTATTAGGGTATTTTTAGTAGAAATGGATGAAAGTATACAAGGTTTAAACTACCTGGACATAGCGGCTATCCCTAAACTTGTTAAGGACAAGCTAAATAGTCCAGTTATATGTATAAACGATCATAACATGGCAGTAAACTTTACCAACAAATTAAAAAAGGTCGTGTTATCTTGCCATACATACGCAACGCAGATGGTATTGTTTAGTCATAGTAAGTCGAACTAATCTTGTCATAACTAGTTTGATGGTATGTTTGATATTATGCAATCTGTTCATGACTAATGGACAACAATTTGTCTATAGTGTATTGCAAAGAGGAATGCCAGAAATAGAACGGCCGATCGAAGAACCCCATAGAAATGTTAATGAAATAATTGAAGGTCTAGGCCCTTTTTCTAGAACCAGTGATTCTGGTATAGAAGAACGCGAAAGAGGGACCAGCATTGGTCGAGTTGAACCTAGTCCTATTCCCGTTCCCGTGGTAACCCAAACCATTATACTAAGGTCTAATTAGTAAGGTCGTTGGTTCTTATGACAAGCAAAGATAAGACTGCGCTGTGGCGTTAACGATCAAGCATCTTCTGGGGTAACCTATTAAAAAATTTCTTCTCTTGCATTCATTGATTATGCTATTACATTATCTCGAAAAATAAATTTATTCTTAATGTTGCAAAAGTGCTTCTGTCATATCTTTACTCTCCATAATAGAGGAAATTATCTTGGTCCGTTCTCCAACTGGCATTGGGGAGTCTGCATTTGTGAGATTATCGATCGCAAGGTACTTCCAATAATCTTTGCTCAAAGCAACTTCAAGAGAGTCTAGTAATCCTAGTATCACTCTACCTAAAGAGGTGACAGTGTACCTTCCACTTGACCTACTAATCAAATTAGCATCACTTATCATCTTTAACTTATGGTAGTACTGTTTCCGCGATAACTTCATGTCTGTAATAGTAACTGGCAATCCTTTATGAATAATTCTGACCATAAACAATGACTTCTCATCGGCTAGACATTTCAAGACGTTGTTCTCACTTAGCGTATCGGACATATACATGGGCCTCATATATATATTAACATTACCATGAAAAACCAATCCATATTTACTGTTCTCAGTAATTCAACTCATTTTTTACAAAAATTTAAAATTCAGATTTTGACGAATT
>JAATVR010000084.1 GCA_014523665.1 Nitrososphaerales archaeon TH526 | reverse complement strand
TGTCGTGAAACCCTCATGATAACGCTAGAATTAGCTAAAACAAAGTTAAATGAACTAAATGTTCTAATTAGATATCTGCCATTCTTACAGAACAATGGATTTTCTGATCTGGGAAAGGGAAAAATCTTAGGGCAAGTTCAAATTCTAAAAGAACTCATTAACGAACAAGGTGAACGTCTGGAATACAACGAAGAGATACCTCAGGAGACGGATTCGACCTCCATACAAGAAGAGGGGACAAATACGAACAGCTATAATAGTATTACTCCTACTCTTATCGGAGACGAAGTGGAAAAATACCTAAGGGTGTAATGTACGCAATACAATAATCAAGTCTTCCTTCTACATGACGTTCCAGAAAGCCTTTAGATTTCGACCTCAATTCTAATTCAATCTCATGAATCTGAGTTAATAAAAACCCCAGCTTTTGTGTTAAGTGTTTGTGGACAACGTAACCGCAGCGTTGATCATTCTCCTTGTTATCCAGAGCGGTTGCGGAACCCTGGGTTATCATCTCCAAGAGGCAAAGTTCGGGTGGGAAGTGCAAATTCTCAATCTCACTTCGACTGCGAAGCTCAGACCCCGACATGGTGCAATGCCCTGTGAACATATAATGTCCTAGTCAAGGCTTTACTGTAACTAACTTCCAATAAAGTTCTCAACAATTCTTATGATATCTTTATGGATATCTTCCTTGCTCCGAGTCGCATCAATTACCTTCCACTCCTCTTTTTCCGCTAAGGTCAAAAAGGCTTCTCTTACCTTTTCGATAAAATCCTTGGCATTTGCGAATCGATTCTCATTCATGAGAGTACCTCGTTTTTCGGTGATTTGTGTGGGCACGTCAAGGATTATTGTCAAGTCTGACTGAGGCATATTTTCATCTAAGGTAGATAACCATCCAATTTCTAATCCATTAACATATCCGTATACTATATTACTTTGGTAGTATCGATTCATAATCACTACATATCCATCATTGAGATGAAAATTGATTACATCTCTGATTTCATATCTGTTTGCAGCATAAAGTAGATGTAATACTTCCGGGTTAGGGGGCATCTCTACATAATTAAGGTATTTGTCTATCAGCTTGCCTACATCCGTTTGATAGTCAGGGAGATCAAAATGAGCGGTGTTTAGATGCTTCTCTTCTCTCAGATAATGGCTCAACATTTGTGCCTGAGTAGTCTTGCCTGACTTTTCTATTCCTTCAAGTGTTATGATCTTCCCAACCTTCTTCTTTGACAACAGAAGTTCACTATGAAATGGCTACCTTTTACTTTTTCTCTCCTTAAGAAAATCCAAAGAAGAGGTCATCCTATTTGCAATGGTTGTCACTGACCTGGAGATGCGCAAGCAACGCCATTACAGCTAAGCTTTTCAAAATCGAAATTAGTCAACTTGGAATCTGGAGTACAGTGAAGCCTTGAGAGGCGGCTTAAAAAAGTGGAACGTTTCACCATTCTATAAATCGATCTAGTTTAATTATTCACAATCAAACAGATTGATATCGCTATTCTTCTGGATCAAAGTCCTCTTCTTAGCTTTCCTCACTTTCGGAATCTTGTAGCTCATGAACTTCTTCCTTGATCTCTTCTCTCACTTCTTCATCATCCTCACTTTCTCTACTCTTCGAGTCTTCTACCATACAAGAGATTGGTTTTTCTAAAATAAAAGCATTCAATGAGATATTTGGTGGTAATTGAAAGCAGTGTCATGGATATTTGAGGGATCGTTTTATATTAGTCTCTTATGCATTGCACTCCACAAGCAAAGATACCGATTTGAATGAATCAAGATAAAGAAGCAATGATAGTTCTAGCTCTTGGAATTCTTTTTTGCCTATTCATTGTTATTGCATCATATTCTACGGATCATTCCACAATCCAGTTAATTGACCAATGGATGGATACAGGTGCATCGTCGGTTCAGTATGGTTTAACAGAGATTGGTCTGGCGGCTGATACCGCAGGTAATTTGCTAAGGGACTAGGCGATGTTCGTCAGTGCAATGTAGGTTGTGAAGTGGTATTGAAAGGTGAAAATTTCAGGTGATAATGCTAAATTAAAAACGTGGAGAACACGTGGAGAACTAATCAATATTCGTGCCATTCGTTAAGCCCGCTTCAGTAACATCTCGACTTCCAAAAAATTCGATGTGCCAGACACAACCTTTGAACCACCGAAATATGTTTTTCTGCGCAATTAGTCGATATTTAGGTGTCTTTATTTCTGGATCTTGGTGACCTACCATGACTAACAGACTTTATAATAAAATTCTATCTTGTTGGATCCTAATCCTTTCACTCGCTGGATCTTTCTTTCCTTAGTAAGGTATTTTATTGCATAACGCACAGTTACTATGTCCAGCCCTACCTCTTTTTCAATATGCCTGGTAGTAACTTGTCCGCTTTGTTTTTCGATAACTGAATAAACAGATTTGATAATCGCTCGGTTAGCGTTTTTTATACTCTGGTTGTATCTGGTGAAATCATCTAGGGTTAGCATGTGCCATGCACTTATATTAGAAATTGTACTGGAGTGCTTAATCTGAATACTTCTGGGCATAAGTTATTGGAATTATAGAACATTTCTCTAAAAGTAATTAGTGTAAGACTTTTTACCTTGCGTAATAGATCATTCAACAAAATATAATTTAGCTTAATCTAATCGGCTTGACCTGATTCCTTCACTCTACCTCTTTGGATACGATTCTACAATTGTATTACGTATTCGCTGGTCAAAACCTTCATTTAGAAAGCGCCTTTCAGAAAAATATTGCCGAACGGGATTCGGGGAAGAATTTCCAAAATGCAACCAGAAATATGTAAATCAAAGAAATGGTGCATCTGAGCAATTCTTGTAGTGCACATGCAGAGACCAAAAAAATAACCCAAAATCATGAGAGAAGAAGAGATAAAGGGTCCACAGACTTTGAATACAGTTAGTGTGTAGATTCGCCATCGTGTCACGAATAGCTATACCACCATCAAGTTACACAAAATCTCCTAGTCTAACCTAACGTAACTGATTCTCTGCTAATAGTTTAAAATAAATACTATGATCCAAATTTGTGTCATTTACTAATCATAAATAGCGATTCAATTAAGTTTCTACAATAACTGAAGGTCCTCATAAATACCATTTTCTCATTGGTTCGATAGTGCTTAACCGAGGCCTGAAGATAACAAGAAAACATACCGAGAACAAGGCATTGATACTAGAAGCAATTCGAGCATATGGAACAAATAGCGCAAGAGGTGGTGCTACCACGTTGAATGTGATGTATGAAGTTTATATTTCATACGACCAAGCTCGGCATTATTTGATAGAATTACTTCAAGGAAAAATGATAGAACAGGATGTGGGTACAAAAAAATACATGGTTACTGAAAAAGGCATTCACTATTTG
>JAATVR010000083.1 GCA_014523665.1 Nitrososphaerales archaeon TH526 | reverse complement strand
TACGCCAAACTTCCCAATGAATTGTCCGTCATTTGAAAATATCTGTACTCTGTTATTGTTTTTATCAGTCACATAGATATTGTCATTTGCATCTATCGAAAGACCTGATGGTCCGTGGAATTGTCCATCAGCTGTTCCCTTACTACCCCACGCCTTGATGAACTTACCATCATTTGTAAACTTCTGAATTCTGTCATTGCCATAATCAGCAACATACACATTACCCATGGAATCAACTATAGAGCTTTCTGGTTTTGATAGTTGACCATCAGCTTCGCCTTCGGTCCCCCACTTCATGATGAACGTACCATTATCATCAAATACCTGAACATTCGCTAAGTCTCTATCTGTTACAAATAATTTTCCTTCTGCATCATTTGCAGGTACATGGGGATGCAAAAATTGTCCATCAGCTGCTCCTTCAGTTCCCCACGCCTTGATGAACTTACCATCATTTGTAAACTTCTGAACTCTGTAATTGAATTGATCGGCCACATAGATATTTCCTTCTGAATCTATCGACAGCGCAGATGCTTTGTGGAACTGCCCATCCCCTTCACCGCCCTGGCCAAACTTTGTGATAAAGTTACCGTCTAGATCAAAAATTTGAATCCTATGATTGGCATAATCAGCAACATATACCCTTCCATTGAAGAAATCTACGTCATTTTGTCCATCAAATTGTCCATCAGCTTCGCCTAGCGATCCCCACTTTGTATAATAAGTGAATCCTGTGGACTGTCCCATCACGTGCGTAGTTGACAAAATGAATGAGACTAGTATACCAAAGCAAAGACCAGTACTAAAACCAACTATAATCTTGTTGGAGAATAACATGAATGCAAATATCAAGGCAAAGATTTATGCATTACACAACACTCTTCTATTGTTTAGTATCCAAGAAAATGATAAGGCAAACGGTGCATTGTGCAGAACTTATCTAGTAAACTAAAGTGAGAGAACATTCAATAAACCTTTGGTCTGCATATAAAATGTTCAAGTAATAAAGGGATAGTGAAAGTAATATTCAGATTTTTCAGTGTTCATAAAATTGAAAGATCTAATATTTGATAGATTGTATACCTTCCATTTTCAGATAGTTGGTACAACTCACCTAGCCCGCTCTCTGTGAAGTGAAAAGAAATGCTATTTTACTACTATGAGGTACCACTAGTTCTGTTTGTCCTGCTTTGGTAGACGTCGATCGAATTCGAAATTATCTCTTCTTAATCTATGATGATGACTTTATAGCTCTTTCTTTCGCCAGAATTTATGCGGTGAGTGCGATATATGCAATCGTTATCCCTTCTTAGTTGATCACCTAGTCAGTAAATCCTTCGCAGATTGATTGACATACACTACATTACTGTGCATGACATAATGTATTATGGAAGCATTTATCATATGCAGAAATAGTACCCTAACGGCAGAACTATATCGAAGATTAGGAACGATCCAATGATCTGCGGAGATTATGGCTGAATTAGTTATGCAAGAACACTAAAGGGCACATATTTTCTATTTGCAGACATCTTGTACTGACGGGTTCATCATGGGATGAACTTCAGCTGGAGGGAATACTTTACCCATTTTTGTAGACACAGAAAACTGATGAGAATAAACATGATTAAGAACTATAAACAGTAGCTTCAAAAAAGTGTTATTCGGGTACGCGTATCTCTCACTCTTCGCCTCTTCTCTTCCAACAGAATACCCGCGATATTTTTACTCCTTCTCACATGACTGAATTTGATAATTTGGGGAATGCTATGCAATAGTCTATTGATGCTATCATAAATTCTTTGTATTAAGACATCTTTTATTTCACATCTGCCTACTAATTTCTCGATAGTCGATTTCGAGTCACTTCGTATATGTATCCTTAATTTTTTACTCATAGTCTTTTTGACAAATTCTGCTAAAGTAAGGTAATCGCGATTGTCTAAAAGTGCAAAATAGATGGCTAGGATTTCATATCCTTTGCACCGCATAATTTGAGTTTATTCTCATGGGTCGTAAATTTCTAATTCTGCTTCTATCAGCCCTATGATTATACCACGCAACAAATCCTGTTGGAGATCCGTCAGCATCTATAAAGAGATGCAACCTAAAAGCAGTTTATTATTGATTGGTATATTTGAGTT
>JAATVR010000704.1 GCA_014523665.1 Nitrososphaerales archaeon TH526 | reverse complement strand
TCAAACTATATCAAAAGACTTTACGGTGAAGTTGTGAATAGAAATATATCAAACGGAAAAATTATACACAATTACATCATTGCAGAAGAAACAGAAATTAATATTCAAGAATCTACGAAAGGTGACAAGATAAAGAAACTCTGTTCACTGTCGAGGTTCTTTCAACACAAAAAATGCTTTTCTGAAATGACAAAAACTGACATTCTAAGTTATCTTAATAGCCTACGAAAACCAGTCTCAGACGACCCGACTCACAGGAGCATTGGAACATATAATGGAAGGCAAATGGTGTTCATGAAATTCTTTAGATGGCTATACAATCCAGATGAACCGGATCACAGAAAGAGGACTACGCCTCCGTGCATGGTAGGCGTAAAAAGCCTGCCTCGGAGAGAAAAGTCTCCATACAAACCAGAAGACATATGGACAGCTGATGATCACGCCATATTTCTCAAATATTGTCACACAGCACGGGATCGATGTTGGCATTCGATGGCCCATGACACATCTGCAAGACCCCACGAGTTGCTCGCTCTGCGCATTAGAGACATCAATTTCAAGATATCAAACGATGGAGTTCAATATGCTGTGATCCATGTCCATGGCAAAACAACCCCCAGAACTCTGCCTCTCATCACCTGTATCCCATACGTTAAAGAGTGGCAGCGCTGTCATCCATATGCCAACAACTTAGACTCAAAACTCTTCGTCTCCGTTGGAAGAAATAACTTCGGGCAACCGCTTACCCGCGACGGAATGCTAAAACACTATCAGTCATACTATCGAGATATCCATTTCCCCAAACTATTGAAAGATCCAATAGTTCCCCCAAAAGACAAAGAGGCGATTCGTAGACTGTTAGAAAAGCCTTGGAATTTGTATATATCTCGTCATTCCGCACTGACTCACAAATCACAGATATTAAAAGAGGCAACACTCAGAGACCACGCTGGATGGAGTACTAATTCAAAGATGCCTTCAGTCTATCTTCATTATTTTGGAACAGAATCATGCAACTCTCTACTGGAGACCTCTGGAATAATCAAGAACAAATGCAATCAGGCATTGGGTCTAATGTCAATTCAATGTCCAAGCTGTAATGAGCCGAATAAGCCTGATGCGAGATATTGCGCTAGATGTAACATGGCAATAACATGCGATGCCTATAACGAAACGCTTGAAAAAGAACAAAAAAGAGAATCAGAAATCCAACACCTGAAAGTTAGCTACGAACAGGATATGAAATCTATGCGTGAACAAATGAACCAAATTATGATGATGGTACAGCGAAATCCCAGGTTGGCAAACATAAAACCAGAAGTCTTGGTCGGAAAAAGTCAATAACTTGCGGCCTACATTTGTGATTTCTATTACCTGATATATTGATTCTAGTTTCCAAATCTCGGAACCTTTAAATCAACAAAAAAATCTGGGAATATTGTCTCGAATATATTTTTCAGCAAATTTCTATGGTTATCTATGGTCGTACTATAAGATTCTCTGATCCAGGCCATTTGATTTACTATTTCAGTAATTTTTTCATTAATTACGTCTACTCTTTTATTGATTTCATCTAATTCTGTCTTATCATCTCTTATAATTTTGCGCATATCCGAATTCATACCTTGACCCCCGGTAATCTTATTTCTCGCATCATGTGCGTTATTTATTAATCGGTCAGCCTCTTTGTTACCATATACAAAATATAGCCATTGTTTTTCGCCATCTGTTGGAGGTCTAAAGTTAGACCATATTTCTATCATTATAGATTCAACTCTGCTAAAGAGAGAGTTATCATGAAAGATATCCAATGCGGCCAAAATATCAAAGATAGACTTGTCAATTTTGTATATTACCTCATTAGCAATTGTTGGCCCCATGGATCCCATTGGTTTGAGTACGTCAAGACTGCATAATGATCTAATGGCACTCCTGATATTTTCAGAGGTAAAACCAAGATATCTAAAAACTCTTAAATCTCTATTTTCGAGAATTGCCTCGCAGGTTATCCCGCGTAATAAACATCTGTACTGTGTAGTCCCTCTTTCATGAGTATCGCTCCGCAAAAATACGTCTTTGAATACGATGGCGTCCTCTTTTGGAGATTGAAAAATAACTTGCCGTATCTCGGCCAAATCTGATTTTACTATACTCTCCTCTGACCTAATAATAAGAGAAGACATAGATAGGCCGAATTCTCTTAGGATATATTCTAATGCATCTTCTGTGTGGACTAAATTTACGCCCTGATTAAAATAGAGTATAATTGCGTACAATGCCTTAAGGTCTTGTGGGATACTAGAGATTTGAGTTTCATCTCTTAAACTCGGTAGGTCTAAACTATTCTGATGATATTGCGTCTTGCCAATCTCCGTCAGATAATATTCTGCCCTTTTCCCCCGTGCGTTATCGCCTAGCTTTTCAACTAAGCCATCTTTTATCATCAACCCAAGATATTTAGAAAAATGACGTTTTGACAGTTTAGTAAGGCCTTTTTTTTTCGCCATACAGCGGAATGAGGTCTTTATAAAGTTGATTCCACCCCAATCCTGGATTTTTTTCTAAGGTCTCTGCTATCAAATGAATGAGTACTCTATCACGGGCTGGCACTGATGCATTGGAACTAGTTCCAAGAGAATATTTTTGTTACGAAAATTCCCTATATTCTATGTCGGTGGTAAATAATCCGAATAGACGAACATCAGTTTCGATACCTGAAGACCTGAAGTTAGAACTTGATCGAAAAAGAGGCGATGTATCGAGTCGATTTTTGTTACGAATACTCGAAAAATCGCATACGGGCAATCTTAGTACAGCTGAGGACACGTGTAAAGACGGAACTAAAAAATGTTCCAAAGATTCAGTCGAAAATAGAACTAGAATCCTGCGTTCGACAGCTATGACATGTTGACCAACTTTCACTGTTGAACTATTATAGCTTAGGTGATCGTATCGTGAGTATTCTCCGTTTGAGTGCATAATTACAATAAAGTTTGTATACTCACAATATACTGGATTAGGTCCTCCGATGTCAGAGATATCTTTAACAAAAGTCACCATTCCGTCGGCTGCGGCAAGAACGGGCGTATCTTTATCAACTATAAGATCAATGGCGTTTCGAAGTTTGCCCATATGGACTGGCGATGAAGTTCTGTCGATACGCTGTAACTGATCTTTCGGTACAGGCAGTTTATATTTATTGATAGCATTTTTCCTCACCATGGGCTTGTGCCTTGTTGTTATTGTTCTGCCTGCTCCGTGTTCATGATGGCCATGACTTTGCTCAGAGCGTGATAGTTAAAATTACCGTCAATCATAATATTTTATCGACTTGTCTAACTGTCTGAGTTGGTTTCCAATAGTATTGCAGAGATTAAGAATTCTCAGTGTCACTGCAATTCTGTGAAGACGCAAATCCGTCACTATCACTGATATCTGATTGCGAATCCGTCACAGTCACAGCAAACGAATGAATTGATGTGATACTCATTGCGCGAGTGCTGCAATACATATCAATATGGCAGTTGTTGGGACCATTCTCTTTCGAAGATATTTTTGTTTTAATAAGTCTGATTTCATATATCGTATTAGTATGCAACTATTCATTAGGTACAGTCAACAATTTCACAGAGATATCATACGCAAAACTGAATAATTTCACTCAGGGGTTGGTTGTTGATACCACCCAACTTCTGCTATCAATGGTAAGCTTCCATTCTAATTTCTCATAACCAACTCTGAATAGCATTAATCATGTTCTCCTCGTAAAAATGGGTATTGGATCAAAAAACACTATCAACTACGTCTACTGGATACGCCAGCAGTATAGAGGCATTACGTGATTTACTAAGCTCATGCCACATAACTGAAATTTCTGCGAGTTTATCGCATCTATCCAATGGAGTAGAGTATTCGTTCGTAGAAATAACCTGCGACGATGGCGTACAGTATGGTTTACAGGCTTATGGAAAAGAGGCTCTAGAACTAAATAGAGTAGCTCGTGAAAATATCTCCAAAGAGCAGAAACCTCCGATGTTTATCTATATAAATAAATCCTAAGTCGTATCTGTTGAACCTGCTGCTATTTCTGCAGTGACAAAATTATCTTTTACAGAATTAATCTTAATCTTTATATTTTTGTCCCCGACTTTTGCATTTTTCACGAAAATTATTAGACCCCCTATTCTCGCAACGCCCTCTCCATCTCTGCCTGTTAATCTTAATCTTTATATTTTTGTCCCCGGCTTTTGTATTTTTTTATAAATATCACTAAGCCTGCTTTACCTGCATTAGTAATATCTACAGTGTATTCTTTACCTATTTCTACAGGTCTTGAGAAGCTGCTCATTGTTCTCGTATTCTGTCCGTAACTCATTAAAAGTCGTATTTAATAGGCATTATGGTAGTATGAACTAACCTATTAGTGTATTAGAGTCTATCGAGATTCTAATGCCTTGCCTGATTTATTACGAGGAACAGCCAATTGTGTGTCCATTTTCATTAGTTGGTGTGTCTTGCTATCGATAGTATTCTGATATTGGTTTATGACTTGTCCAAGATCAAATAGTTGAGCATTCTGCTGCATGATAGTATTTTTCAGTTCTTTCTTTTTAATTTCTAGATCTAAGACAATATTTGCAAGGTCACGAAACTCGTTCTCTATAGACGGTAAATCATGGGCATATTTTATTACGGTCATAATATCTTTTTGATTAATCAATTTATTTTTCTTCATTGTATGAAATAGTCTAAGAAATAGATCAATGTGATTCCTGATTTCTGGATATACACATGCTAATTCGTCAAGCTTATTTAGCACCCAAAATTCCTGTATTATGTCTTCTATTTCACTGGCCGGAAGATCCAATTTAATAGCAACCTCGATGAGACGCTTACCTCGTGAGAATAGAGATAAAGCTTGTGTTGTCTTGCTTTTGTTCTTCATGTCACTCGATATAGTTTCATTATCTTCTACAACATTCAGTCGTCTAATGATCGTGCAGATAGTTCTAAAAGATAAATGTGTCTGCGCTGCAATCTCTCTTATGGATTCGCCCTCTTTATAGAGTTTGATTACAAGCTCCTCTTTTTCTTTCTTAGTTAATACAACTTGCAATATGCTTTATTGGTAGCAATTACTAGATAGCTTTTTCTGTCTCTGCTATCACTTGTTACAGAGATATCAGTTGATGTTGCTGATGGATACCACCTGTTATTTTGCACTGTATTAACAGTGAAATTGGGCAGGTAGGTAGGCTATGATGTTTTATGGCGCAGGCTTTGTGATAATAACTTCTTGGTCGTCCACTGCTTACAACTACATGATCTTTTGTAATTAGTTTTTTGCAAGAAATACATCACCCGTTCTGTTTCGATTCGACCATCTTGATTCTACGATTTATTCTTTCGTTAGGATAGATGACTAATGGTAGAATCAATTGTTTGAGATTAGGAAATAAAGGCAGATGAAAATTGTCATGAAATAATCTCGATTAAAAACATAATATTTCTTAAGCTTGGCATATTGTAAATCTTTTCCAATATAGGTTGGACAATTTCCCACTATATCTTTACTAGGCTTATACTACGATCTATACTCAATAATTTTGGTTACAAATAAGCTGCTAGATGGTCATTCGGATCTTAAAAAGAAAAATGATGGAGGTTTGACTTCAGTGTTCGGAATTCAACATTCCAGAAGCAGATAACCTTTCAACGACTTTCTTCACTATGGTTTCCACTATTGCTTCGTCATCTTCATCCAATGTGCTCTGCCCATCGTTACCATCATTCGAACTTAGTGTATCGATAGATTTTTGTCCGTGTTCATCAACGTCATCATCATTTGAACTTGACGACCCAACAGTGTCTTCAGTAGTTATTATTTCATCATTTTGATCTTCAGTCTGAGCTACACCGTTATCGTCAAGTTCCGGTGTCTCTGTTGAGCTTTGAATGGTGTTTCCATCGCCCATCTTCTGCCCAGCATTTTCTTCACCTAAACCTTGTGCGTCAGTTGAATCCTCTTTTTGTTCTTCATGGGATACTGTATCTTGTCCGCCTTCATCATCGTTGTTTGAGCTAGATGTTTCAGCAGCATTGTTCTCGTCTATGGCACCTTGTTCTTCGTCGGCTTGTGATTCACTATGTGAGTTATCACCTTCAATTGGATTACTATTACCGTCATTCGAATCTGAGGTAATGGCAGAATCTTTGCTAGATAATTCTTGGGTTAGAGTTGATTCATTGTCATTATCCTGTTCTTCGCTTGTACTCTGCCCATCACTATTGTCGTTCGAGGCATCTTCTTCCATCGAGCTTTCTTCAGTTGTAGTTCCATCATCGGATGAACTGCTTTGGTGATTTTCGCTGTCACCGTCATCATCACTATCTCTATTTGAATTCGTAGATGAATCAGTTGTTTGATCGATATCGCCATTGTTGTTATTGTTATCATCATCATCGCCGTCAGAAGTTTCGGAAGCAGGTGTTATAGGCGCAACATTCTGTGTACCTTGTTGTGAGACACTGCTATCGTCGTTGTCATTATTATCATCAGATCCAGATGAGCCAGAAGATTCATCGCTGTCGCTATCATTAGTATCGCTATCATCGCTTGGCGATGATTCATGATCACTACCAGAAGCTTCCAGAGCTGGTGTGGTAGGTGTGGAGGCGCTGTCCAGTGCAGGTAGCTGTGGAGGGAGGAGTGTAGAGGTAGTGTTCTGTGCAAAAACAAAATTCTGGCTTAAATCAATCGTGCTTATCATGAGTGTGCATATCACTAGAACTGCTGACAATATTCCGAATTTCATATGTTGGACGTTCATCATTTTCTTCTCTGAAGCCGCTGAACGTCGACAAATCTTATCTTGATTAATTCAGATTTATGTTATATTTTTTCGATAACTAACTAGAGAGAAACTGCAGCCGCAAATTGTAGCTGCTATTGAGAAAATAAATAAGAAATGACCACATGTATGAGATTGAAGAATAAAGAGAATGTCCTAGATGTAATGAGATTATGGAATTGTGCTCTAACTTCAATGAATTAGTGTACTCCTGTGAGAGCTGTTAGCTTTTTATTAAGATGCGTTTAGTCAGCAAATTCCTATACCATCAACTCTAGTTTTGTATTTGTGCACTAATCTCGTCCTCAGTATCTTGGATTTTAATTAATTGCTTTCTTAGACGATCTGCCTGCTGGTAGTTATTGTTGGATTCGGCTATCTCTATGGCGCGTGCTTTATCACCGTATTTCAAATCGGACAAACGACCCAGAATAGATTCGAGTGTATCTAATTCATTTATGAGAATGTTTGACTCTCGAAGGTTATTTGATTCTTTTAATTTCAAATTTAGCTCTTCAATTCTTTTATTGAGTGTATTTTCGAATTCGATGGTATCAGCTAACTCCAATCGCATTTTGGTTGTTCCAAGTTGTACCTGTTTTCGATCAGTGTCCCGACTTAAAATTGAGTTGATAATAGTTGCTGTCCAACGTAAAAATTCAATTTCATCTTTGCGATCAGCAATATATAATGGATTCAGTTTCACGTTAGTCGCGATTTCCACCTCTTCGGTTAGTGACCCGATTCTTTCATCGATTATTTTTCTGAGTTCAATGAGTTTGTGTTTGCGCATAAATCAATAGTTTGACAAATTGCGATATAATCAATAGATGACGACGAGCACTGGGAGAGTATATCATCGTGATCTTATCGGATTATCAGATAGTTTACCGCCATTTTCAAATTAGACTGCGCAATCTAACCAGTCTGGGTTTGCCATTTAGAAAGTTATGATAGTAATTTTTGGTGAATCTCATCATGAAGTCCTATTCTTACGAGTTATGGGAATTTATCGCGAGTTGAATCTATGACTATTAAAGAACCCTCCAGTTGTCTTTAGTTCTCGTCCAATACGAGAACGTGTTGGACTTATTGTTGAAGGTGTTAATTCTGCAGCTGCTGTTAATACTATTGTTGTAGCAGAAGATGTCGGAGTACGGCAGATATGGATGTTACTGCCACCTAACCTGCCAGATGTATTAACTACATTTGCGGCAGCGGCATCAAAAACATCTTCAGTAAATCTTGGAACATCGATTGTGCCAACCTATCCACGACATCCACTCGTTCTAGCTCAACAGGCTCTGGCTTTACACGATATAGCACCTGGCCGATTGCGACTTGGAATAGGCCCTAGTCATCGCTTTATTATAGAAAAAAAGTATGGGTTGCAGCAGAGCAATCCATTAGCCCATTTACGTGAATATGTTGGAATCTTGCGTACAGCGCTCTGGGATGGGAAAGTCAATCATCACGGAGATTTCTATAATGTTGAAGCCGAATTGGTCCGTTCGGCGCAGATACCACTGTTAATTTCAACATTAGGAAAGATGGCTTTTCAATTAGCTGGACAAATAGCTGATGGCGCCCTAACTTGGGTATGTCCTGTTGCATATTTGCTTCACATAGGAATTCCAGCTTTGCGCTCATCAGCGGCATCGGTTGGACGCTCGACTCCGCAATTGGTTGCACATGTACCTATTGCACTCAGTGAAGATCGGGTTTCCGTCCAGTCAGCAGGACACAGATATCTTGATTTCTACGCCAAGATCCCATTCTATGCCAAAATGTTCTCTAATGCAGGATTCCAGGTAACTTCCGATCAGATGGTACCCAATGCTCTTGTTGATAATTTGGTGATCTCCGGAAACGAAGAAAAAGTTGCTGCGCGAATTAACGAGCTTCTAAGTGCAGGCCTAGACGAGCTAATGATATCTCTAGTACCTGTTACAGGTACAGGTGAAGACGAGCAGCAGCAACAGGCACGACTCATGCATTTGATCGGTCGGCTATAATGTGGTACACAGAAGAAACATGGAATGAAGTTGCGAAGAATGCAGAACAATCCGGAAACTAATTAAGAGTACGTAGGCGAGTGTTTAGAGTTACAAGAGCTACCCAGTTCAATTTTTTATCAAAATGGTCTGTCAGGCTATCTTATTACGTGCTTAATTGACCCATTCGGCTGCTTTCTGTAGATGAAGATCCTAAGCCAACTTTTTTACAAGTCTATGTTGGTTAGATTATTGTCAAAAGTTGGCTATTTTTAGAGTAAAATTAATAATAATATCATAATATTGCTATTCTTTGAGTCAAAAATAATTGATCGATATATCTAATAATGTTCTAATCTAGATGCTGTTAATGCAAATCAAATATTTAGCAGTTGCTATCCTGGTGGCTTTATCAGCTACAATGCTAATGGTGCAGAATTTTCAGCGGAAACTAAATCGAATATAGATTGGCAAACTTAATTATTCTTTGCATCTTCGGTCATGCACGAAGGTGAAATTGAGATTGAGATTGATATCACCGATGATGATCCTAAATGGGTTGATAGAATAGGTAAGACAGCGTATGACATATGCAGCGAGTTAAATCGCAATAGTATAAAACTGAATGGACAACATACGAGTTTCATTATCGAATCGAATGACTCTGCGGCATTGGGGTGTATTGGTTGGGCTATAGAACAGCATCTTGATACCATACCGCCTAAACTAAAGTCGACATTTCAAAAAATTCTGGAGGATGTTAAAGCCAGGAAACTAGATTTGGAAAGATCTTAAGTTTTAAGTTCTAGTATTTTGAAAGCTGGAGTTTAATTTTTTTTCTATTCATCATCTGAACTAGAACTTGAATCATCAACTTGTTGGTTTCCAACATCATTTGCTAAAGATGGTGGCGAAGGTGGTAATGCTGGCGGCAAAGTCTCATCTAATGCTTGTAGAGAGGTAGGTAGTATCGCTCTAACATCAAGATCTGATCTAACATCATTGGAGTATTTTTCAGATTTTTCTTCGTTGGTAAGCGTTACAATAGTCGATATATTCTGTATCTTGGGGTCAGTTAGTGTGCTTGCCAGCTGCATTGTACCTGCTGTATTGTTTAGGATAAACCCATCTGGAAATGATGATAGTTTAATTAGAGTACCATTGATGCGGTCGTAAATGCCCATAACAGCATTTAATCTCTGTCCAAGAAGAGATTCACTCCCCATGCTGTAATTTAACACAACCTTTATCTGATTTCCCTCTGAGTTAACAAGAGGAAGAGCTGTGGCACTAACTACAGAAATTGTACCTCGTTGTTGAGCAAACAGATCTACTGTTGAAGTTAATGAAAAACAAATGCATGCCAATAGATAAACTGATGCAATAAAACTTGCGGTCACCATTTTGCTGTTTAAAATCTTGTTCATGTTACTGATATCTGTTAGTTAAACATATAACTACCATATAAAAGAGACTAACTAATCATTTGTTTAGACCAGTTATTAGTTCCTGACAATGGATAATAAATAATTCGTCCGTGACCAGGCCGGGTCTACTGCTACATATACTTCCCCTCTCCCACCAGGAGTACATGCATTATAATTATTGTTGAGTATGGATGAGTATGGATCAAAAAAATACCAATTCAAGATTATCGACTACCCCTCCACAGAGTACAATACTGGAGCAGGGTGATATATTCTTCTTTTATCGACCCAAAGTTAGGTCTGAGAAAGTTGAAAGCATTGAAGATGTAAGAAGATTCTTTATGGTTCTTGCACCCGAATCAAAGAATAAGAAAGATCTCTATAGACTATTAGTAATCGGCAAAAAATCACTCCCTGAAATAAGAGATACGGAAGCTAGAAGTTCAGAAAGATATTGGGCGAGGGTAGGAGGCATTTTTGACAACCCCGCGCAACTTACAAAAGAACTATTATCAAATGAATTTAGAGACGGGGATATCGCAAGACCTGCTGGAGAGGGAAAATATGCCATAGTAAGTCATTCTGGCCATGCAGAATTATCATTTGTACTAGAATTGCCAAAAGAAATAGGAGAAGCACAAGAAGAGTTAGGAATTGCAAAAGAAGCAAGTTACATTATTACCGTTATTAATCCAAAGATACCAAAAAGAGAAGAATATTTGCCAACAACAGAGGACGCACCACAATATCCGGAATCTGTTCTTGATGATTTTAATAATGATGAGAATTTTGTGCCATTGTCAAGAAACTTAAGATTCATAGACTACCAGAATGCACAAATAATATTAATTGGTGCAAGAGAGGGAAAAGATATACTAACACAAGAGCTCGGAATAACTATTGAAAATGAAAGCGAGAACGATCGTTCAGCTGATATATTTACTAGATTGAGGATGCGCAAAGACCAAGTTCCAATAAAGCCATTGATAGAGGGAAAGCTTGAGTAGATTGCAAGAGCCAGATCATTTTTATAATTTATTGTGCAAGAAGCCGCCGCTGCTATACTGCAAAACCAACTACCTTAGGTAGGAAGACACCTGGTTCAGATGTTTCTGGCTATCTTCCTACTGGGATTGGAATCAACTTAACCAGTGATCATCTGCTTATACTGATATCCCTGTCTGTTATTGAGGCTTGCACTCGTCTTATCCGTTAACACATCTAAAGGCTATTGCCGTCGTAACTTGTAAAATCATTGACTGACCGAGAAAATTAATCGCCTATGTATCTTCTAGAAGATAGTTACTAAAATTGCTATATATGATAAGTTCGATTGCAATTTGATGAAAAGTCAAATATTTGTAGCCATAGGCGTCGCATTATTTGCGTCAGTGTTGGTGACAGGACTTGCATCTACAATTTATGCCCAATCAAACATGACAGGTGGAAATATGACTGGACAGAACATGACTGGAGGAAACATGAGTATGCCTTCCGCAACTGGTTCCACAGGTGATGGTGGTGGAGATGGAGATGGTGGAGATGGTGGAGAAGGCAGTGACGGAGAGAACGATGGAGAAGACGGATCGAACTAGTTAGAGCTAGCTAGTAGTATAAAAT
>JAATVR010000703.1 GCA_014523665.1 Nitrososphaerales archaeon TH526 | reverse complement strand
AGTTCATTCCTTTCTAAGCCTTTTTTTTCCAATGACAGCTCCAGCAGTATTTACACCTAACACATGTAAAGGAAGTCCTGTAATCACAACATCTGCAAATGTCGTATTTCCAGGATGAAGTTTCTCTGATGTATTCATGCATGGGAATTTGACCTCTTGTTTATTTTAGTTGAGTATATCAAATGTAATACTCTCAGCTAGAATAAAACTTGGTGTAAATGAAATCAATTAATACAATAGTTGAATATAGATCTATGTGGTTTTAGACAAACTTTCTTGGAGAATATTGAATGGTTGACGGTTGTGGATCATCACCGAGCTGGGGGGCCACGGATCCTTGATGATTATTAGGCAAAGCCAAGGTCCATAGGGGGAAAGCGTTGAAGTGTCTTGTTTTTTTAATATAGATCATATAGATCTAGTTTAAATTATTCATATTATCTTTTGAAATACAGATTAGAAATGATCCCTTCCATGAGACCAGTAAACATCACTGTTATGATGTTTATCATCGCGCCGCTTTTTATTTCAAATTTTGCCTCAGGTAATGTTCTTGGACAGGATGATGAGTCTGAGTCATACATCTACTTAGTTGACTCTGAGCCATTTGGTATTCCTTATTACAAGTGGACAGAATCATGGTGGAACTGGCTCGTTAGCACACCTACAGATTCCAACCCTGCCCTCGATATGGATGGAAAAGACTGTCAGAAAGGAATGCATTACAAGTATCCTGTTTTCTTCTTGGCAGGTTCATTGAACGAAACTGCTTCTAGGAATTGTACACTTCCATCGGACGTATCAATATTCTTTCCTGCAATAACTTCCTATTGCTATAATACTCTCTCGGTAAATAGAACAGAAGACCAGCTAAGAACGTGTGCATCTCTACAAACAAGCGATGTAAATGCAGAAGTAACTATTGACGGAAGTGAGCTGAACACATTTGCATACGACATTACAGATGCCAAAGTGCAATCAAATCTATTCGGAATCGATATACCGAAGACAACATTCTCGGTATATCCGCCCAAAATGTTTCAGGGATTGCCGCAGGTGACTGGGTTTTTTTGAAACCTAGCGTGTTTTCACCTGGGATTCACAAAATTTCATTTACTGGGAATTTAAATGGAACCTTGTCCGATGTTTCTTATTCCTTGAACATAACTGGGAGCAGCAAATAGATCATACCAGAAATTGACCAAATTGATTCATATGAATATTTGATCCTTATTTCGCGGTAGTTGTATAAAGAAAATCGCCAATGCGTTTTAGAAGGTCTGCGTTAATTTCTTCAATTGTACGATTTCCGTTGATAGGAATCAATCCATATCGCTTTTGCATTCGTTGGAATTCCTTTGCCAACATATTTTGATACATAATAAAGGACTCGAACATATCCTCAGAGAGTCCAACATCAGCGCCTGATTCGTAGTAGTCGAGGGAGAGGTTTTTTTGAAAGACTCTATGAATCAATTCATTAGGATCTACATCTAGATAGAAGACGAGATCAGGTTTTAACGCAAATCCATACAATGCGTGGGACCATGTCCTGCTTATCCTTCTTACCGCATCTCTAGCCATCAAAGTAAAAATATATCTATCGGCAAGTACGATGTATCCTGCTCTCAAAGCAGGTATAATCTTATTCTCAAGTTGGTCCGCAAAGTCTGCAGCATAAAATAGGCTGAGCGTTCTTCTTCCCAGTACGAAATTCCTTTTCGCTTCCAATATTCCTTCACCAATCAATTCAGATCTCCGTAATCCAGTGGTAGCAACAGCATGTCCATCAGCTTCTAATCTTAGTTGTATTACAGAAATTTGACTCGTCCTCCCTGAAGCATCAGGTCCTTCTATGACAATAAGCTTTCCAGTTAGATGAGTATCGTTTTGAAGGTACCTAATGCCATCCCCGTAATACAACGGTGATCGCGACCTATGAGTTTCTTTCATACTAATTCGCAAACCATGTGTGTCATCCATTTCTTCGTTGGCTGGTTGAGTCCTTCGTCTTCGCGAGCTTGTAGTCCTTGAAGTTCCCTTTTGTACTCGTGTCCTGCTTATCATGCCGGCACTCCTACGCTGATAGGTTCTGATTCAAGGAGCTTGCGTTGGTTTTTCGGAATGATGCCTTTAACTAGATCACGTACTTGTGCTTGTTGTTCCTCGATGGCAGATGTTCCATTGATAACAGCGAACTCTTCCTCTTCGGCCATAACGTCGTATTCATCAATTATCCTCTGTTGAAAAATCCGATAACTTTCATACGGGTCGTTACTGAGATTCAAATCCATCCCTGCTTCATAGTATTTCAGTTTTGGTCGTCCCACGAGAATTCTTTCAATTGCAACATCAATAGGGACTTTAAAATAGAATGTGAGATCTGGTCTCAAGGCGTAGCTATAGACTTTGTAGACCCAATTTCTACTACATCCTCGTACTATATCCCTAGCAAATGCAGTATAGACATATCGATCGGCCAGGACGATATAACCCGCTCTAAGAAGTGGAAGAATCTTTCTCTCATATCTATCCGCGAAGTCCGTTGCATGCAATAGGCTGAAGGTTGTTGGGGTAAGCTTTCCCTTCTTTTTCCCTTTAGAGGTAATCTGTTTGACCATATCGGAAGAATTCCACTCCGTAAGAAATACAGCTATATTCCTAGATCGTAGCCATTGTTCTAGGAGATGAATTTGAGTTGATTTTCCAGATCCATCTATTCCCTCGACAATGATTAGCCTTCCTTTAAGGCCCTCCTTGTTACGAGCTTCATTGCCATAATGTAAAGTCTTAACTGGAAACTCCTTTCTTGGTTGTAAATTGGGCCTATCCATAATTGTTAGCTCATTTCTTTATATATAAATTGCTTGATTTCAGGTAAAGGGTAATGGTGTTAGATTGGTAACAGAGTTAGCGAATATCTATATTATCTATATGAAACCAATATTGCATGGTTAAACTAAATGATAAGAAATCATAATGTATTCATAGGATGTTCTTGGAAACACATGACAAGCATTTGCATCATCATTTTCATGTGGTCTTTGTCATATGGTATTGGCGCGATAAGCTGGCACTTATTAAACAGAGGATATGGGTACCCCAAATGAACTAGGGACCAAAGCTGAAGGATGGAACCATACTAGCCTTGTACCCCTATCTGTGTAAAAATTGCGTACAGTAATCGTCGTTGCTTCTACGGCGATGCGACCATGCGGAACCAGTGACGACAGCAGTGCAAGAGGTAGGAGGAGTTAAAATGGTGGCTGGACATTCCCACATTCTGTTCTTATTTCAATTATCCCTTTTTGATATAGAGTCCCATCAGGCTTTTGTAGTATAGATTCCTGAAGAGCTACTAGTGTGTTTAATAGTTTTATTATCGTAGTTTATTACTCCAAAACTCGAGAACGTTACTTCAAAATCTTCCGTGGCGATATCTGTTGTTCTGATACCTATTGGTTTTAGTCCGGTCGAAGTCGAATAGTCGACCAGAATCGGATCTTCCAGATAGAAAGTATTATTGAGTGGGAAATCAATTTATATCTTGTTTTGTATTTTCTGCTTTTGTATTTTTTATTTCATAGTTTGAATATATGGCCATTGTAGTGATAAGGCTCATAATTAGTAATTAAACGAAGTCTTAAGATAAGTAGATTTCCCAGCGTTCGGTTTCTTCAAATTTTCATAATCGTATCCCGCATAGATTGCTTCTTGTCATTAGTGAATGTCTATGGAGTCCCTAGTGTTTATCTAAAATTGGTCGCAAACCCGTGTAAAACCGTTCTGAGACAATCAAAACCATTGGGGTCAGTAGTCATTTACAGACTATAGCTGGAAAAGGTTAAGTTCTGCCTTACATATATAGAGCTGGTATACGGCACGTGAGTAAGCTTATACAAAATAAACGAAGTGAGCATACTACTACCAGAAATGGTCAACAGTGTTTATGTATACCAGATAACATTACAATTATTCCGCTGTATCACGTGGGTGACAGCCTGTCTTATCGCATATCTAAGTGTAACTATTGTGGAGAAGAGTGGAATGAATATTGGGATAGTTATAAGTATGCGATTTCTTCGCTCATACATCAGGTCCAAAACCAAAATCGGTAAGGGGTCTTGGCCTTGTTAGCTCCATTTTTTTTGTTTTATGGTTCACTTTATGCAGGCTAGCAGTTGATTAAAGGCTAGGAAGTATGTTCCAAATCTCTTTTATCCTCTATCCTATGTATTGAGATGAGTTAACCTATAAGAGAATAGGCGAACCTCTGGTCGTCTATTCTCTTAGTCATTATTTCAGTTAAATCACGATAAAAGTTGTTTCAAAAGCCTTAGCTGACAGTCCTTCCCTCATTATCACAATGTAATATCTGTGTTACAAAGGGTTAAACATGTGAAATGCATGTCATGGTGGTGTAGGGAAAATACAACCCTACCCTACCTGTAGGAAGTGGTAGGCCAGGATCTTTGTTAATCAGCTTTATTCCGGATCTACTGCTTCCTTTGCACTTTTTTACATGGTATGATATAAGGTTATGATGACTTCAACCATTAAGTAGGGCGGTTCATCCTGAGCTAGGTTTGTTCCAGATTTTATCCGCTTGTCTGTATTATTATGTTTTACGTACAAGTTAATATAGTATGATAGTCCTAAGGTATTAGAAAGAAACATGGGTAAGTGGAGATGCTTGTGGTGTTCCAAGGTGCTGGAAGGTGAATCCTTTATGGATCTAATAGCAGCAAGCATGAAAGAAGAAGATAGACAACATGTCCATGGTTGGGAAAATATAACGTTATCCAAGGAAGAAGTCGCTTTAGCGAATAAAGTGCTGGCCTAATCTTATTTTCTTTTCTTTTCTTTATTGATATTTCACTAGTACCAGGAGATCCGGTGCAGACAGTCAGATTAATCGATAAAATTTAAGATAAGCTTCGGGATTTTGGAATGATGTCTTAGTTCAAGCAAAGAAACTTCTTCCTCTAATTTCACCAACTGAAAATATCACATCATAAAATTTTTATTTCTTGCCTGTTACACTTTGAATATAAATAGTGAACGCTAGGACGACATGAATAAAAAAGATTCCGATGATAATCTAGAGCCCAAGATTGGGACAGTTCGTACTGAAAAGTCAAAGCCAGACCAAGTAAAATCATCTTCATCACTATTATTCAATGATCCCCAACAGCACAAGAGGATTTTAGTGGTTGACGATAACTCCGATATAATGCTTACCTTACAGATTGGACTAGAAAGTGATCCGACGATGCAAGTCCACGGTTTTGACAATCCGGTAACCGCCCTATTAGAATTTAAACCTAATTTCTACGATCTATTACTAATTGATGTAAACATGCCTCTGATGGACGGATTTCAATTAGCGCAGAAATTATTACAGAAAGACCTCAATGTCAGGGTTTGTTTTATGACTGCAGGAGAAATAAATATGGATGCAGCAAGAGAAGCGCATCCACTCAAAAGTATAGGCTGTTTCATCAAGAAGCCAATTACAACAGAACAACTGATAAAACGCATTAGAGCTGAATTAGAATAAATGGAAGCTAAGGTCCTATGTTAACATTACTGACTGTTTATTCGATTAAAACCATGTTTATCTCTTATTCATATCAATAGGCAGAATAAATGTGAATGTCGCTCCTGTATCTCCCTCATAGATGCTATTCTCGGCCCATATACTGCCACCGTGTTTTTCAATTATACTCTTGGAAATAAATAACCCCAAACCAGTACCTCCTGCGTCTGATTTAGTAGCGAACTTTGTAAAAAGTTTCGGCAAAATGTCTGGATGTATCCCAATTCCAGTATCTTTTATTTTAACAACAATATCCTTGCCATTACCCGTTCGTTTAATAGTAACTTCAATACTACCCTTATCTGTGAACTTGAAAGCATTACTTAGTAAGTTATTAACAGCCTGACACACCCTGCTTCTATCCGCTTCTATAATCGTAGTACCACCATTTCCTTGACATTCATAACGTAAAGCTATATTGCTTCTATTGCGTTTCTTGATACTTTGACGGTACTCATCCAAGATTTCCATGATCATCTCGCTGAGGTCAAATTTTTCTTTCTTTAAAATAAGAGATCCACTTTCAATCTTTGTGACATCCAAAATCTCTTCTGTAAGCTGAATTAGACTTTTTGAGTTTCTAAGTATAATATCTAACAGTATTTCTTCTTGTTGTGCGTTCATTATGAGGCTTCTATCATTTCCTTCCTTCACGTGGTGAAGATATTCAGTCAGTCCAAGT
>JAATVR010000702.1 GCA_014523665.1 Nitrososphaerales archaeon TH526 | reverse complement strand
TTTACAAGTCCCCAATCTGCTACTTTAATACTCGACTTTGTATCATCAGTGAAAATAATATTGTCCGGCTTCAAGTCCCTATGATATACATTTGAGCTGTGTGCCTGTGCTAATGCATTACAAATTGGCAGAATGATCTTGCTTATCACCCAAGTCGGTTCGAAGACAAAATCCCTATCTTCATTGAATTTTTCATCCATGTGTTTTCTTAAGGATCCCCCCTTCAAATACTCCATAATGTAGTAGGGTAGAAATTTGGGAGGATCACCTCCTATATTCCAGTAAAGTATAGTGACTATGTTGGGATGGTTCAGCTCCGGCAATATTCTAATTTCTCTCTCAAATCGTTCCCTACTAAGATTGTCAATCCTTGTAAGTTCTTTCAATACACATTTAGAAGTGCTAGTTGTAATGCCACCTTCTTCATGTTCTACCAGAACTTCGTATATTGTACCAAATGAACCGGAGCTAATGGGTCTTATAACCGTGTATTTCAATTTTTAGTTTGTCGTTTGTGGAACAACAGATCATATTATTTACTCAGTACACCGGACCAGAAAAATTGTGGTTCATGAAAGTATCATCCAATATCTTAGTTCACTGATAGCACTATATGAGATCGTTTAATTTGACGATCATTTAAACCACCAATATTTGAGGTAACTAGATTAAGGTCTTTGAAACATTGCCCCATCTCAGACTAATGTCGACTACTTTCATGTTCTTCTAACTCTTGAGGCAACGTGAATCCCTGACCACATTCATCACAAGAGTAGCATGCGTCTACATCAGTGTTTCCTTCATCAGATTTTTTACCTTTGTCTAATCTATCACTCATATTACCTCCATATATGTGACAAACTATATAATCATATTTAGGTTACTGATTGCAATACCCCATAATCTCAAGAAATGAGGATTGTTGAGAGAAAGACTGTCCAGTCCACCAGGTGCATAGTATCTTAACGTATTTAACTACCTGCACGACCCTTTTTCTTTGGCTATGTATAATGATTAGATACTTAGTAAAGAGGCCAAATAAGAGCAAAATGACTGGGAGGCTATTTTACATAATACTAACTATTATTGCTATAATTATCATAACATTTCTATTAAAATTCCTATTTCAATTGTTCTTCCTGATACCAATTGAAATTGAACGTGTCAATAATGTTCTTTACACCAAGGTAATCCTATTACGATAAAGCTAGAATACCGGGCAATTACCATATATTCAAACTTCGATCAGATGTTATTCGGCTTGTAGTCAAAAAATACTTAACATCGATCAGAAAATAGGGATGATCGTTTTACTTCAATATTTAGGGAATCCACTCTCACCAAGAGATAAATTGTTTTGACTAAGATGTTCCAAAATTGGAACCCATGGGTTCCATACGACGAAAACCTATTTAGGATGTATACTTATTAGTTTTCTCCCAAGATCCCTTCAGAGATATACGCTAGAGCAGTTAGTAATATTGCAGATGATAGCAGCAGTAAAAAAAAGTAGCAATATTACATTTGGAAAAATAGTTTCTTCGGAAATGCATTTGAGCGAGTTCAACAAAGGGCAAAAGAGGCTCTCCAGAATAGATGTAAATAATACAAGATCCATGGCGAATACAGCAAAAGAAACAGCAGCGTTTTCTGTTTCCGCTAACCGCCGACAAAGAGAATGATACATAAGTTAAGAAAATTAATATTAAAAAAAGCTCCACTCATAGGGTTCGGAAAATATCTGTGATAAATCTGAAGAAAGTTGGGTGGAAGAAGCGTTGCCGCTGCATCATTTTTTTGTTTTATTGACGATGCGCCTAAGCTTAAGTTTCCACGTATAGAGTGCGAAGATGAAAAAGGAACCGTAGCCAATGATAAGCTCTTGAGGAAATATTGGAATATGTTTCACCGAGTGTAAACATTCAAACCGTTCAAATCGAATTGAATATCTTTTAGGTCATCATATTAATTCACGAAGGCCCAGTTTTTGCCGGTTTAATTGTGAAGCATATACCGGTAAAGACATTTTAGATTATTAGATAACGTGTCTCTGATCCAGCTACCTGATGCGACTTCTATTTACATCTCAAATTCCTTCAAAGAATTATCCGAAATATTGATAAAAACGTGTTTATCATCAAAATGACTTACTTTTGACTTGGGAATCAAGTATTCATATTCTTTTCTATCTTCACCAGCAATTACAATAAGGTTGTCTCTAACTTCACCGAATACTCTTCCAATTTCTCTCCTCTGAAGGATGACAGGGATTCGACGAGAAGCAAAATAATTTGAATCAAAGGAATTATTTGGGCATTGAGGTTCACTATCATTAGTTATAATATTAATGTCCTTAGAAACTCTCATAACAAAAATTGCTCAAAAAACTATATAATAGTTTGACATTAGTTCAGTCATCCTCAGATTTAAAGGCCAACCAATAATCCAAATTGACCGTTGCTTCTGTCTCGACTCGGATCCACAAAAAATTATGCACCGAGCTAAAACTAGTGCTATTTTTTGGTTTCTATTGTTGGTGCTGTTCTTTTTGGCCCCCGATTCATGTGAGAGGCCGCACAATAACCACAATAATCTTGAATATTGCCTTTTGTATGGCACATACATTCACATTTAGTCCCTATTGAAAAGCTATTTCTTCGTTTCAACTATTATAATAACCTGCAATGGGTGTGCAAGCAACCTCTTATAAACCA
>JAATVR010000082.1 GCA_014523665.1 Nitrososphaerales archaeon TH526 | reverse complement strand
TTCAAACAGAAATACAATTGTAGAAAATCTTAACTTGAAATGTACTCGACACATAGAAACATATTTGGTAGTTCTGGAATCCGGGTAATGGCTGTTTTGACCTTTCCATCAATATTTAACAGATCCAATTCTATTTGTTCCCCATCTTTTTTTGTTAGATTGCCACCAATCTTGTTACTTTTATTGCTCACCCTTCTAGACCCCATTAAGTATGGTAGTAATCGTTCCAGATAAAATACGCACCCCTTAGATACATCTGTACTGGTGCTTTCTGAAGATGGCTTAGATAATTTGTAATGATGATGATCAAATCTATATTTGCCAACAATTAGTATCCCATTTGCATTTACCAGAGCAGCAAATATTACATTCTTACTTGCAAATAATGCTGCTTCACAAACCTTACGCAAATCATTTCTGCTATTACTCCCATAGTTGTTGTTGCATTCGAGCATGATTATATTCAATGGAAGAAGTTTTGGACATAATAACAGGTTCGATTGAATGTTATATTATTAGTATCAATTGGGATGCCATAATAAACGATGTAAGAATTATTAGTAAAAAAGATCATAGAGAATAGATATGAACTAATTCACGTCCCGATCCTTTAGTAAGAGACAAGAAGAGAGTGGGTCATTTTCTTGCCAATGTTAATTTTAGCATGACATGTACATCGATCGATTCTATTGATAGCTATCTTACAGCGAACATAATATCTAGGAAGTCGCAGGACTAAAGGAGTTAGGTAGACTCCTTAATGCCTTACGTGCAAAATTATCCATACCTAATCTATTAGGTCTTAGCTAATTAGCTATGGTTCCGAAGAGGACAGCACTAACCTGCAGCTTTGAAATTTCGTATTTCGACTACTCCGATATGAATAATTGAATGAAACATCTGGAGATACTCCTTAGTAATAATGGTTCATCCCTGTGCATGCTAACCTAATCCACTGATCATTCATTCATGGATATCGACGACTTCAGTAGAATGATCCTCCCGGTAATGAGTATCAGCGTCTTTTTTCGTAAGGAACTCCTTTGCGCATATTGTGCACCTAAATGTGCCGTCGACGTACTCGGACATGTTACTAGTAGGGGATAATGCATATATATATTGCTACCATATGCTTCAGAAAATGCAAGGGATTTGTGCTTGGTCCCCTATGTTGGCGCAATGATTTCAGCACGGATGAGATGCATCACAAATCTGTATTTCCATTTTATCTCCAGACTTGTTATCATTACTTAAGACATCAGTATCATTTTCATCTATGTTTGGGCTACTTGAATTTAGGGCAATAAAACTAGGTTCATCCTGGGCCCTAATTTCATTTTGTTCATATTCTGCAAGAAATAGAAATGGGACACCAATAAGAAAAACTAGATTTATCACTAAGAACGATCTACTTCGAATTAATTCCTTCATTGTCTCAACCTTCCCTAAATTATTTAGCAGAAATGTTTTATACGTATTATGAGGGATTATACTATATTTTTTATAATTCTAAGGCGGTTACAAGTAATGGGATATAAAAATTTGTCTGCTGTTGTCATCCATCGCTTTCATATGACACATAAATTCATTTCACCTGCCGCAACATTTGAAACTACCCCTTCGGGTGTTATTTCATGCATGTCATCGAATAGATTTACGCCTTGTCTTTGAAATTAGTTGAAGCTGCGTTGGGAAGCGAAAAGGCTAATATTGGAGAAAATGGTATGAATCATGACTTAGTGACTAAAGAAGCAAATATTCCGGGAGATAGTGATGGAGATCGTACTAGATTATCAGATGACATTTATTCCGAATCACATGGTGGCCTAACAAGTCAACAGGCGCTGTTGGTTGATGAAACAGATGACAACGAATCCTTTGTATCAAGTTCAAAAGTATTGAATGAATTACACGATAATGACAACAAAATCCTGTTAATGCTAAAAGGTAATGCAAATGGTGACCCTAGTTATACATTCAATGGATTAGTGAGGGAGCTTAATATGCATCAACAAAGTCTTAGTAGATCGATCAAGAGGCTCATTGATTTGGGCTTAGTTGAACAAATCAAGCATTATGGATTTCGATTAACTAAATTGGGACGACGTCTGGGCATGGCCACTAGCTCAGTGAATAGTAACAATAATTACAGAAAATATTCTCAATTAGTATATTTGGATATGCATTTTACTAAATTTGATATTGATAGTATCACTTCAAAATTAACTGGGAAATGGTTCGAAAATCTCAGATGGGTAGGAAAAATCAACGATTCTGGGGTTTCCATCCTGAAATGGAAGAGGTATGATAATTCTTTTGGTATCAACGTTACTATCATGCAAGGTTCATTGATTATTGAATCGGATGCATCATTGGAAAAAGAAATCATTGAAGCAGCAAGAACTATCCCAAAGATCATTGGAATGGTAACTGATGGTGTTTTGGAACAGTTCAATTCCCGGCGGCCTTCAAATAATTATCTTTCTATGAGCAGGCTGTACCCCTATATCAACGGAACTCGTAATAATTGAAGAGGAGAGTTTCACGATTTTGTTCGAATATGCATAATTTCGATAATTGTAAGGATTAAGGGATAACGTACAATAGTTGACCAGTTTTAACAGATATGTATAGCTGGTATTGAGATAGATATGCAGTATCTATTTTTGTGCCAATTTGATACCAATTTACTTTATTATTCTATGTAGTCAGAGTATGGTAGCGAGCCGTTTTTAATGGCCTGCACCTCTCAATGAGAAGGCTCATCCTGTCATGATGATGATGATGATGATGATGATGATGATCGATAGTATCGAGGTAAATAGTGAGAACACAATTCATTCTGTCTGTGCTATAGGCAAACAAAAAAGATGAGACGGTTAGAAAAGCCTTAAAAAAATGTCAATGATAACTATTGATCGAGTTTCTTAATAATATACGTTG
>JAATVR010000701.1 GCA_014523665.1 Nitrososphaerales archaeon TH526 | reverse complement strand
GATGATGATAGTTTATCCCTGTTGTTTTCAATATCATCGATAATTTGTTGGCTAACTACCTTCGCCTGAGCTTCTGCAAATACTCCAGCTTTTGGAATAGCCACATTTTCATTTACTTTAATTTCATTTACATCCCCTATTGCAAATACATTTTGATATTCTGTCTTAAGACTGAACTTGTCGACATTAATCCAGTTTTGTCCTTGCTTTATTAGATCCGAATTCCTTATAACTTCAGGAACTTTATGAGGAGGGATACCTATCAACAAATCATAATTTACCTTATTTCCATTTTCAAACTCTATCTCTTTTGTGTCTGAGACTGACTTTATTTTATGTGATGGATGAAAATTGACATGGCTATCATCGAGAAGGTTAATAACATCTTGACTTACTTTTGTTCCAGCTACAGGTAGAGCAATTGGAGTTGGTGTATAAATTTCGATATCAATTGAGTCCCTTGTACCACTCTTAACTAAAATATCATTGATAAGTAGAGATCAGTATTCGTATCTTTATCTGCTCTTGACTTAGATTTCTTTGCCGCACCACGCCTGAATTTAAACTTTATACTAAAATATCAAAACTTCTATAAATCTTTTGTACTCTAAGTGCTTATAGTTACTTAAGTTAGTTCGTGAATCATTATAAGGTCGAATTATTGTTTTAATAAAACTATGAGTATTCCTCAGCTTCCTCGTCTAATTCCTTCTTCTAATCCAGAAGAGGAGGTTTGGAATTATATATGATTATGTTATGAATTTACTCAAAGATAGAATAGACTCAGACTTTTTCAGATTTGGACAGCAGATCGATGGATTAAATAAAAGAAAATTGATCCACTGTAGCGAAACTAGCCCAGGCGATATTGAATTTCACGAAAAGCTAGAACTGTCTGACAATCTGAAAACAAATACTAGAGAGATAGTTGCGCTTACAAAACAGGCAATTGAGCTATACAGATCCTCAAAGCAAGAATCACTGTAAAATTGCTTCATAACTAGTAACAAAAAGGGTATGGTGGCCCAATCTCCTGTGCAGGTTAGTTAATGCATTTGCTAATTGCATGATACTCTATTAAAATAAGTCTAAGGACTAATAGAAGTCATAATTGATATTGAGAACGAAAGATAGGACGGCTGTCATGAAAGCACAAGCAAGGCACAACTTTCGGTCGCCTATCTATAGAAAGGAATTTTGAGTTCTTGAATATGCTATCCTATGATTTAAGACCATTTTGGCAATAGATCGCGTAGTTAAAGGTAGGACAACTACCCAAAAAAGTAAGACCACTTCAAATGATTACCACATATGGCATAGGCATCCGGAAGTATTGAGTAAATGGCTGTGTGGCAAGTGTTACAAATGTTTCTCCTTTTTACCAAAGGGTGGCGTTTTCCTGATTATGATATGATCGCAGTAACATCAAACGCTCTTAATCTCAAAACTTGTTATCTTAAAAAATTAGGAAAAAGGCTACTTTGGAATGCTTGGAGCGGTCACGTTCAAGTTGTAAATCAAGTTCAAAAACAAGTTATCAGATTCCCGTCCTGGAATAATTTGAACAACATGGACTTCTACCTTATGATCGCCCACAGGAAGAGGTTTAAGCATCAGCCATGTTCCATCTAGAAGAGATCTAAATGTGCCGGCAGGAGTAGAGAACATATTATCTTTTGGAAATGTCATATTATAGAAGTCCGTCGTTACACGATACTGTTCAACATTTTCGACATTCTTGCCATCTATTACAATCTGGTGTTTTGCAAAATCATTTCTCGCCTTAACACACTTCTGTAAATCTTCATCGGTCTTATGAGTCGCATCATAGTTACACCATTCCGTTATTCCAAAGATTAAGATAGCACGATCTGCTGGTACATCACAACACACTGTTCTAGTAAGGTCGTTCAAGCTTAAAATACACTTACCGTACAAGTTCTAATGAAATGTCATTTAGTAAAAAAGTGAAAGACGACATTAAGAAGAAAACTAATCACAATTACAATGAAATAGTAAGAATCTTAGAACAATATCCAGATGTTCCAGCAAAGGAAAAGATACTGGAATCTGCAAGAAATACGAAGAACCAATTAGACCAAGTGGTGGATGACAACCTTAAAGACTAGTTATTTATTGAACAGCGGTTAATCCTTTCATTGAAACTATTCGCAACTTACCTTCTTTTTCTAACTTCCTAAGCGCACCCCGTCAAGCTGACTATAATATCCCAAATTATCATCCTATTTGAGAAGCCACAAATAGAAATTAGCTGCAGACTATCTCATTTGCATTCGACTAGTAAGCGGTGTGCAAAGGAAGCGAATTGACGGATATACAGTAAAAATGCAAAAGAAAAAATTAGGAGGGAAATATTTCGTCCAAACTTTTCGATATTATATCTTTGGCATGCTCTAGATTTTTCCCTATCGACTCCTGAAATGTTTCGAATTTTTCACACTGGTTTCAACGTATGTTTTCAGCTTGTCTAATCCCTCTATTGTTGTCTTCGCACTATTTATTGCATTTGCCGTACACTGCACGAATTCCCACTTTTCAATTAACCTTTTTCGTTTTGCTTTACCATCCCTAGTTTGTATAGTCAAGATTGGTAAAATGTATATTTGCTAGTTTGAGTAATTACGGATTAATAACTCCATATGTCCTAGCCTCTTAGAGGCTCTACTATTGATATTCCTCCTTACAGTAACTTGATGTATATTCTTCGCATAGTCAACGTATAAGTCTCTAATATACTCAGTGTTAGAATTACTTAGGAGAACCTTACAACCTCGTGTATCTAGTTCCTTGAAAACTTTGGCTAAACATTCTTGGTCTTTTTTAGTGAATCCAGCTCCAGTATATCCTGTGAAATTTGCAGTAGAAGTCATAGGATTGTAAGGAGGATCTAAATAAACAAAATCTCCTTCCTGTGCTTTATTGGCCAATATTTTTCGATAGTCCTCCCAATATAGATGAGATTCTAATGATCCAAGTATCAAACTTGCATTGCGCAGGTTTTTACTATCGTATATAATCGGATTTTTATATCTCCCCATAGGAACATTGAACTTACCATGGGAATTCACGCGATAGAGTCCGTTGTAACAAGTTTTGTTTAGTGTAATAAGCCTAGCAGCCTTCTCAATACGACTTCTATTCTCCGTATCAAATTCATCCCTTAGCTCACGATAGAAAATTTCGGGTGCTTTATAATATCCTTTCTTAAAAACCCTAAGAACATCTATTAGTCCTTCAACATTTGACTTGACGACTTCATAGACATTTATCAGTTCCTGATTTATGTCAGATAAATAGGCGATGAACTGCCTATTCATCGCCAAATGATAGAATAAGGCACCACCCCCCAAGAAAGGTTCGAAATAGCGGTCAAATGCTTTAGGAACGAGTTTATCAATTCTATCTAATAGTTGAGTTTTTCCTCCCGCCCATTTCAGAAAGGGGAAGGTCGGAGGTAACCTTTGATCCATGAGGCTATTCTCAAATGTCTCATGAGTATATATTCTCACCAAGGGTACCCTATCTTGACATTATTGCACAATCATTTAAATGATTTCTGTAGGCTTGATCTTACTAGTAGCCCACAGCATGCAACCATAGACCTATTTCTTAGGTAGAAGAAGGCTTCAAATATATCTTGATAACTAACCACAAGGATTTCAAATTTAACAAAAGCGAAGACGCCTAGGCAAAGTTGACAAATTATAATCTTGTACTCACGCCTGAAGCTTTGACTACGTATCAATCCTATGCTTGAAATATGGAAATCAAACCTCTGTTTCTTATCAGGTGTATGGTTATTTTTCTTCAGCAAAGTTATTAATAGGACCTTTTTCGTAGGTCTAATACTTCTTAAAGCGTAGACCTGATGCGTATATCTTGAAAAGTCCTTATATAACTCTCTAATATAAAGAGTATCAGAACTGCTTAACAAAACTTTGCATCCTCGATCGGTTAACTTCATGAATATTCGTGATAAATCTCTCTGATCATTATCTGTAAATCCACATTTGGTATATCCAGTGAATTTAGCTGTTGCACTCACAGGGTCATATGGCGGATCTAGGTAGACAAAATCATCCTCCTTGGTTTTATCAACTAGAGCCAATCTAT
>JAATVR010000700.1 GCA_014523665.1 Nitrososphaerales archaeon TH526 | reverse complement strand
CCTGCAGTAATTTTACTTTGAATTTCAATTTTTCCCTTTAAAATTCGGTGAAGGGTAATGGCGTTTTCTTCAAGTTTCAAGTAACAACTCGTTATGGGAGAAGCAGCTTGCGTATATAGGTTTCTATTGATACCCAGGACGAGTTAAGTTGAACTCTCATCTCTCAGTAATTACAGAAGGTTCAAAAATTTGATATATGTAGAATATCCGTATTATGTAGAGACATAAAAAGAGCTAGCCAGATATGAAATTAAGTCAAATTTTATTCTGTATTCTGCATAAATGATAACGGTGATCGAAGCCTCTATTCTACCTTTGAAATGCTTGTACGACCCTCATCTAGGAAGAACCTTTCATACCGTAACTAGTATTTCCTTACGGTAATAATTATTGTAGTAGCATTTCCTATTCTATTTTAAGTCATTCATAAAGCATTCAAAAATAATTATCATGTCTAACTACAGTTACTTTAGATTTGTTTATTTTCACCATTTTTTTGTATCACAAGCGGCGCAGATAATTAGCACAGTTCACGAATAGTAAGAGCCCACACACGTAGTCAGCTAATGGAATAATTTAATCCTGCCTCTAATTTGCGAATTCTATTTATTATGTTTAAATGATCGACCTGTGGTTCTGTAGTCAGATACAGAAGATAATCTTCTCCAAATGGCATGGTGATTCGCTTGATTCTTTCATACTCAGCGATAACATATCTTCCCCTTCCTATTTTGTGGGAAAGCTCACTCCGTGCTTTCCATCCAGTCATAGCCATCTGAATGGATTTTTTGCTCTCCTCTGGAGTGAGTAAGTTTTTTACACCTTCACCATGACGAGAATATATTGTATTACCTTCAGAATCGCAAATAGTAACTAACCTAATGTTTGGATCGATATTAATAATGTCGTTGTAGTGTTGTTTTATTTTGAAAAGTCTGATTCTAAGCAAGGAGCTGACTATGATACCAAAAACAGCTCCCCATACGAGATGAAATGAAATTGCAACTAATGAGATATTTCTAATAGTTAGGTTCACGTCTTCAGAAAATACGGCCTGCTGCGATCCAATTGCCAATATGGTAGTAATAGAATTAATGGCTGGCTGCACCAGGAATAAGGCTATTGGGAGAAACAAAACTAACCATAGTATGATACCTGCTCCCATGCCAACTAAAGAGGATTTGTAAGGATTGAGCATAAGCATACGTATCTTTTTCCACCTAATCCCTATTGCACCAAACACTGCTCCTATTAGTGTCCCGATTATGAGGTGAAGACCAAAAGCTATCGAAGTCGCAGTCGTAACATCACTTATGCCTAAGCTGATTCCCATAATCGAGTAGAATGCACCTACATTCAGCCCCAGTAATAATTCAGTTAAGACAATCACTGAGGAAATAGACCAGGTTGCTACAAAACCAGCAAATGCTCCATATTTAACTCCCTTGAAGGTTACTAATAGTTCATTTCGATTGCTGTTAGCATTCATGTTAGCATTTTTCGTGACAGAATACATTAGGAACATCATATAAGCAGAGGAAGAATATAAAAGATTCCCTTAACTTGCGTTACATATGAAAACATAGATAGCTGCCCCCTTTACAAATGGCACATAATTTATTTAAATACACTAACTAATTTAACATATGAAATTTGGAATAGTGTTGGATGTTAGTACATCGAAATCATTTGATTTAGGATTCACAGCCTCTGACGCAAGAAAGAAATATCCTCGAAAGGTATTGTCAATTTACTTCATGACTGTCAAGCTTCAGTCTAATTGATATTATTTTATAACAAATGCTATTTAGGATGTACGTGACCCGATGAGTTGAGCTAAATGCCTATGGTTTCGTCAGTTGCTGCATTACATATGCGAGGTGTAACTCCCAAATTGAGTCAATGAGTAGCAGAGTACATCAATAAATGGAGATTCGATAATATATACTAGTAACAATTCTGTTCTCTGCCTGACTCCTTGTGTTCTTCTGTTCCTCTTAATTGAAATGAAAATTAACGACTTAATCAATTAAGCGATCTGGCGACTTTACAAAAAAAGAAAAGAGTATGCTATCCTTGCTTTCTGTTACCTTCCTATACATAGACCACTAGGATTGCTTGTGCTACAGCTATTGTCTACATACTGATTTGCTGTTACCTGTTATTACTTTATTACCTTCCTATACATAGACCACTAGGATTGCTTGTTTGACAGCTATTGTCAGTAAATTGGTTGGTGTTGATGTTTGTTGGTAGTCCGTTTGCATTGTTAAGGTCAATGACATTCTCAAGTACATTATTGGCTGATATTGTATTCTGT